>DPJQ01000131.1 GCA_003542935.1 Lachnospiraceae bacterium
AAACCAACAGGATTTATGGATTATAACAGGGAGGAAAGCCTGTCCGAGGCTCCCTTGAAGCGTATTCGCCATTTTAAAGAATTTCATGTGCATCTGCCGTTGGAGAAACAGCAGGAGCAGAGCGCCAGGTGCATGGCCTGCGGCGTGCCTTTCTGCCAGTCCGGCATGATGATCGGCGGCATGGCCTCGGGCTGTCCGCTGCACAACCTGATCCCCGAGTGGAACGACCTGGTGTACATGGGCAACTGGGAGGCCGCCTACAGCCGTCTGAAAAAGACCAGCAGCTTTCCGGAGTTTACCTCCCGGGTCTGCCCGGCCCTCTGTGAGAAGGCCTGTACCTGCAATATTAACGGCGATCCGGTGACGACGAAGGACAATGAGTACGCGATCATCGAGCATGCCTACGAGATGGGTTACGCCAAAGCCGATCCGCCCCGGGTGCGCACAGGGAAGAAGGTGGCCGTGGTGGGCAGCGGCCCCTCGGGCCTAGCGACGGCCGACCAGTTAAATAAAAGAGGCCATCTGGTGACGGTTTTTGAGAGGAATGACCGGGTGGGCGGGCTGCTGCGCTACGGTATCCCGAATATGAAGCTGGAGAAGGACGTGATCGACCGGAAGATCTCCGTCATGGAGGAGGAGGGCATTACCTTTGTGACAAATGCCAATGTGGGTGTGGATCCGAAAGCGGAGGAGCTGCTGAAAGAATACGACCGGGTGGTGCTCTGCTGCGGGGCCTCCAATCCCCGGGATATAGCCGTGCCGGGCCGGGATGCCAAAGGGATCTATTTTGCCGTGGATTTTTTGACCGGCGTGACAAAGAGTCTGCTGGATTCCGGCCTCAAGGATAAAAAGCATGTGGCCGTGGAGGGCAAAAAGGTGATGGTCATCGGCGGCGGCGATACCGGAAACGACTGCTGCGGCACGGCCATCCGGCTGGGGGCCGAGAGCGTCGTCCAGCTGGAGATGATGCCGAAGGCGCCGGACGAGCGGGCTGCGAACAACCCCTGGCCCCAGTGGCCCCGGGTCTGCAAGACCGACTACGGCCAGGAAGAGGCCATCGCACTGTGGGGCCATGATCCCCGGATCTACACCACCACGGTGACGGAGTTTGTCAAAAACGACAAGGGCGAGCTGTGCCAGGCCAAGCTGGTGAAGCTGGAGAGCAAAAAGGACGAAAAGAGCGGCCGTTTCACGATGGTTCCCAAGGCCCGTACGGAGACGGTGGTGGACGTGGATATCGTCCTGATCGCGGCGGGATTTTTAGGGGCCCAGAAGTATGTGGCCGACGCCTTTGGCGTGGAATTAAATGGCCGCACCAACGTGGCCACCGGCGAGGGCCGCTACGAGACCAATGTACCGAATGTTTTTGCGGCGGGCGATATGCACCGGGGCCAGTCCCTGGTGGTATGGGCCATCCGCGAGGGCCGCGAGGCCGCAAAGGCAGTGGATGAAAGCCTGATGGGGTATACGAATCTGACGGTGCAGTAGCAGGAAAAATTATTCAAAAATTTAACAGGAAACAATTACCCGCAGAATCGGAAGAAACCGTGTTCTGCGGGTTGCTATTTGCGGGCGGCCGGACGGACGGGTATATCGGTGCAGCTGCCGGATATGGATTAATGTCGGCTGCGTGTGTTCAAAAATGCCTCAAACCGTCTGTAGGCATCCTCCCACAGATCCGTATTCTCCGGCATATAGTGATCCAGTTTAACGGAATCACACACCACCTGGCGGATTTCCCGCAGGGAACCGAGCCTGCCGCAGCCGTAAGCCTGCATCAGTGCGTTGCCCATGGCGCTGCATTCCTTCGGTCCGCAGATGACGGGGATCCGGAAGGCATTGGCCGAGAACTGATTCAGCATGCGGTTATTTGTACCGCCGCCGGTAATGTGCAGCGCTTCAAGGCCTGTGCCGCAGGTATCGGCGATCCGGCGTAGGATAAAACGGTATTTCAGAGCAAGGGACTCATAAATGACGCGGGCGACGGAGCCCATGTCATCCGGTGCAATTTCCGTTTGGCCGCTTTTTCTGAGATAGTCCGAGATCCGTCCCGGCATATCACCGGGCGGAAAGAAACAGGACTCATCCGGATCGATAAATGCTTTGAAAGGTTCAGCCTTTTCGGCCAGCTCCACGATTTCGGCATAACCAAGCCCCGGATGCATGGTTTCCCACTGATATTTGCACTGCTGGATGATCCACAGGCCCATGATGTTTTTGAGAAACAGGGATTTGCCCAGTACCCCGGCCGAGTTGGAAATGTTCATACGGTAACAGGCGTCATCCGTGATGGGCGCGTCGATCTCCACGCTGGCTAAAGACCAGGTGCCGGAGCTGATAGAGGCCCAGTTGCCCTGGGTGAGGGCGGGCACGGCCACCGAGGCGCTGGCCGTGTCGTGGGCCGCCGGCGCAATGATCTTTACACCGGACTTCAGGCCCACGGCCGCTGCCAGCTCTTCCGACAGGGTGCCGATCACATCACCGGCAAAAACGATGGGCGTTTTTAAGCGCTCGGGGATGGAGAAAGCAGCCAGGATTTCATCATCCCACTGTTTTGTCCGGGTATTGACCAACTGGGAAATGGATGCCGCCGTGTATTCACAGGTGGGCTTTGCCCCCAGCAGAAAGTGTATGGCATCGGCGATAAACATCATCCCATGGGCATCGGAGAGGTAATCCGGATCCAGTGCCATCTCCTGAATAAACTGATTCAGGGTATTGAAATCCAGGAACTGTATGCCGCAGTGTCTGTACAGCCGGTCTTTTCCGAAACGCTCTTCCATCACCTCATAGGGTTTTTGGGAAACCATGCGGCGATAACTTTTGGGAAGCCCCTGGATGGCGTGATTGTGGCCGAGGAGGCAGTAGTCTACGCCCCAGGAGTCTGCGCCGATGGAATCCAGATGAGGGCCGTAGCGCGATACATAGATTTTTAAAGCCGTGACGATCTCGTCAAAATAGCGGTAGATATTCCAGTAGTATTCACCGCGTATCGTGCAGATCTGTGTGGGGAAGCGGTGAAGCTCATCCATCTGCAGTCTGCTGTTTTCCAGCGTGCCCACCATGCATCGTCCGCTCTCCGCTCCCAGGTCAATGGCGAAATGTCTGGTCATATCAACCTCCCTGCGCAATGCGCTCCAAACGGTCTGTATCTAACGGGTATTGCCCCAGCTCTTTGCGTACTTCCAGAAAATATTTCCAGTTGTCGGGATGAATTCCCGCATGGATCGAGTTGGAAGACGAGATGATCAGGCCGCCGCCCTGGCCGCCTTCCAGCAGACACTTGGCTGTTTCCCGACGCACGGCGTCCAGGGGCTGATCCACCAGGGTAGATACACAGTCCACGTTTCCTTTAAAGGCGATTCGATGGCCGTACGCTTTTTTCAGGGCGGCCATGTCCATATGTCCTCTGCGATCGATGGGATCCAGGCAGTCGATGCCGGAACCGATCAGATCTTTGACAACAGCGTTCAGGTCTCCGTCGCTGTGTTTGATGACCTTCATATTCATGGATTTTGCGTGTTGTACCAATTTAGTGAAATAGGGGAGCACGGTTTCCCGGAACATCTGAGGGCTCATCAGCAGATTGTTGTTGTTGGCGATATCATCGCCTACGACGATTACTTCCACGCCCAGGTCATGCAGATTTTCGCAGACGCGGCAGGAAAAATCCAGGCTGATCTGCATCAGGCGGTGCAGAAGTTCTTCGTCAGTATAAAAACTGGCGAGATAATTTTCAAAGCCCAGAAGATCTCGGGGCTGGGAAACCACGTCGCGGACCCGGCCGATGACCAGCCGTTCGCCGTTAAAGGCTTTTAGGGTTTTTTTGATTTTATCGTAGCGGTAGTCCGCATCGGGGTCGGGTATGACAAAATCTTCCAAGTCCGAAATGTCCTCCAGGGGATATCGGATCGGAACGGGGTATTCCTCGTGGATCTTGCACACGATGCCCCATTCGTTTCGGATCACATCCCCGCTGCCGTCCTTTCCCTCTTCCAGAATTTCATTTTTGTAATCCAGAGACACGGCCAGACCGTCCAGGTCGGCCAGCCGGGCGAATTCGATGGGATCTTTTGTGCCATACATGGCGTCAATCACATTGGTGGCCAGTACCCACTCGAGAGTGGGTACGTGGTCAGGTTCCCGGCGGTTCAGCGCCGCCAATATTCTTTCTCTGCCGGTCATATAATGAATACCTCCTTTAGCATCCGCCGCCCAGAGTCAGCGCTCCGGCCCCGCGGGTGGCTTCGATGTGCGCCTGATGACCGCCTGAACGATAGTTTAAAAGCGGATTGATACAGCTTAAGCCCAGTTCGATCCGTACCTGCTCGATCAGCGGCTGTACATCCGTCTCAAAAGCTTCCATGAGGAGCTTGTTGCTCATGATGGTATCATGGGCGGTCTGACTTTCTTTCAGGGCGTGCCGGTCAATGATCAGGGCTTTTGCGTAAGCGGTCTGGATATTCATGACAGAGTAAATGATCCCCTCAATGCTGTTTTCAATGTTATGGGACTGATCCAGCATATAGGTGATGGCAGTGGGAATACCCTCGGTCTCGGCATCCACGATCTCTTTGAAAATCATGTAGATTTCCATGGGGTTGACCGTGCCCAGGATCAGGTCGTCGTCGGCATATTTATGGTTGTTGAAATGAAAACCGCCCAGCCGCCCCTCGTCCAGCAGAGTGGCGATGATATGCTCCACATTGACTCCGGGCAGATGGTGGCCCAGATCAACCAGTACTTTGGCCCGCTCCCCCAGTTTGGTGCACATCAGATGGGAAATACCCCAGTCGCTGACATCCGTGGTGTAGAAGAAGGGTTCGAAGGGTTTGTATTCCAGAAGAAGGGTCATGTCTTCGTCCATGGCGTCATAGAGATACTTCAGGCCATCATAAAGGCGGTGTTTGCGTTCCCTCAGATGATCCTGTCCGGGATAATTTGTGCCGTCCGCCACCCACATGCCGATGGTCTTGCAGTCCAGTTCGCGGCAGATGCGCACGCAGTCCTCGAAATGGGCTCTGGTCTGCTCACGGACATCCTCAAGGGGTGAGCACATAGAGCCGAAGCGGAATTCCTGGCCGCTGAAAGTGTTGGGATGCAGGGTGCCCAGCTGCAGCCCCTTTTCTTCTGCGTATTGTTTTACGGGAATGTAATTGCCGTCGTCGGTTTTGTCCCAGCAGACATGAGTGGCCATGCGGGGGGTGATGCCCAGACAGCGCTGGATTTCCGCGCAGTCGTCGATGCGGTCCCAAACCGTGACGGCAGCGCCTTTGTCGACGAAAGTGCCGTAGCGGGTGCCGGAATTTCCCACGGCCCACGAGGGCAGTTCGATGACCTGGGCTTTGAGTTTTGCTTTCACGGCGTCCACATCGATGCCGCGGCGGGTGAGATGTTCACAGAGAAGTGTATATCTTTCCTGATGCTGTTTCATATTGATGCTTCCTTTCCCAAATTGTGTCGGCAGTGAGGGGTTGCCTCAAAATGGGAACGATACCAATATCAACGTACCACAAAAAAAGACCGCAGTCAACAAAAACTGTGGTCTTTTTTTTGAAAAGTGTAACAGCCCGTTACCGAAAACAGGAGATCATGTGCTTTCCCGTTGGATGAATTCGGACTTTAAGAGGACGGAGTGGTTGTAATCGCTGCCTTCCTGGATTTTTCGGATCAGTACCTGCATGGCCTCCCGGGCGATCTGGTCGATGGGCTGGCTCATGGTAGAAAGCTTCGGTGTGCACATGGTGGACAGAATGATATTGTCATATCCGGTGAGCCGGACCTGCTCCGGTACGCGGTAACCGTTTTCCTGGAGATACTGGAGCGCACCGACAGCCAGCATGTCCGTGGCGGAAATGATAGCGTCCGGCGGATCCGGGCGGGCCATGAGAATCTGGGCCGCCCGGCTGCCCAGAGTGAAATGAGACTCATTGGGCGGCTGGGGATCATCAAAAAATACCAGCCCCTCGTCCAGGTCACAGCCGCAGGCAGTCAGGCTGGCCCTGTATCCGAGGTAACGGTAAGTAATATTGCGGATATCATTGATGCCGATAAATGCAATGCGCCGGGAGCCGGTATTATGTAAAAAGCGTACGATCTCGGCGGTATCGTTCAGGCCGTCCGTTCCGATGCAGGAGATTCCGGGCCGGCTGTCCAGGGGCTGCGGATTGTCCAGAAAGACAAGGGGGAGAGTTTTGGACATACGGTACAGTTCGTCGGTGATAGCGTTATCTCTGTAGAAACAGCAGATTACGCCGTCCACCTGGCGCTGCTGCAGCCAGGCCATATATTTCTGCGCGTGATCCCCGTTGGCGCTGCCGTTTAACAGGAAAACCATGTAATCATTTTCGGTGGCGATTTTTTCCACGCTGTACAGCAGTTCATTGTAATAGAGATTGGAGGTTTCCTCCACCATGAGGGCGATGGTCTTGGTTCGGCCTGTTCGGATGCCCTGAGCCAGATAGCTGGGCACGTAATTCAGTTCCCGCATGGCATCCTCGATCCGGCGCCGGGTGGAATCCTTTATACTTCCGGAACCTGTGATCACGCGTGACACGGTGCTTTTGCTGACACCGGCTTTTTTTGCAACGTCGTATATAGTAACCAAAAACTGCCTGCTTTCCCGCCTGTGGGCGACTTTTTTGTTGACTGCCCTCGTGTCTTGTCCCGCTCACATTTCGCAAAATGACTTGTCTGAATTTCCATCTGCTGCGTTGTTGTCGGTCAACGATGCCACCGCATCGTCTCCCTCCGCCGCCTTGCAGATTGAAAATTCATCCTGCGCCATTTTGCTGAAAGTGAACGG
>DPJQ01000260.1:0-5949 GCA_003542935.1 Lachnospiraceae bacterium
CATGAATATAAAAAAGTGCTGGTGTTTTTTTATGACTTGTGCTATTATGGTCAAATGACTGTGATTATGGGGTAGTACGTCCTAAGAAAAAGAATAAAAAGTGCGAACAGCAAGGAGGAAGCAGATAAATTATGAGCGTACAGGTTGAAAAGACGGAAAAAAACATGGCGAAGCTGACCATTGAGGTTCCCGAGGAGGAATTTGAAAAAGCAGTGCAGGCCGCCTATATGAGGCAGAGAAAAAACATCGCCCTGCCGGGCTTCCGCAAAGGGAAAGCCCCTCGTAAGATGATTGAAAAAATGTATGGTGCCGGTGTATTTTTTGAGGAGGCGACCGACAATCTGATGCCTGGCGCTTATGCCCAGGCAGTAGATGAGAGCGGCCTGGAGATCGTTTCCCGGCCCGTCATCGATATCGTTCAGCTTGAGAGCGGCAAGCCCTTCATTTTCAGCGCGGAGGTGGCTGTGAAACCGGAGGTGACGCTGGGCGAGTACAAGGGTCTGGAGGTGCCGAAGGCCGATCTTGAGGTGACCGACGAGGAAGTGCTTGAGGAGCTGAAAAAGGAGCAGGAAAAAAATTCCCGCGCCGTTGACGTGGATGACCGCCCGGTGGCTTCCGGCGATATGATCAAGCTGGATTTCGAGGGCTTTGTGGACGGTGAAGCTTTCGAGGGCGGCAAGGGCACAGATTACGATCTGACTATTGGTTCCGGTGCTTTCATTCCCGGGTTCGAGGATCAGCTCATCGGCGCCGAAATCGGCAAAGAAATGGAAGTCAACGTGACCTTCCCGGAGAATTATCAGGCCAGTGAGCTGGCAGGAAAGGATGCGGTATTTAAATGCACCGTGAACAGGATTTCCTATAAAGAGCTGCCGGAGCTGGACGACGAGTTTGCCCAGGAGGTATCCGAGTTTGACACGCTGGATGAATATAAAGACGATGTAAAGAAAAATCTTGAAGAGAAGAAAGCAGCTTCCGCTAAAACGGATAAGGAGAATGCGGTGGTGGATAAGGCCATCGAGAATGCCGGGATGGATATTCCCGATGCGATGCTGGATACCCAGGTGGAGCAGATGTACAACGGCTATCTCCAGAGACTTCAGGCCCAGGGCATCGCTCCGGAACAGTATATGCAGTTCACCGGCACCACTCCCGAGGCCCTGAAAGACCAGATCCGTCCCCAGGCTCTCAAGCAGATCCAGACCAGGCTGGTGCTGGAGGCGATCGCCGAGGCGGAGAAGATCGAGCCTTCCGAGGAGAAGGTGGAGGAAGAGATTGCCAGGATGGCCGAGAGCTATAAAATGGAAGTCGATAAATTAAAAGAGGCCATGGGCGATTATGAGATGAGCCAGATGAAGAAAGATCTGGCCGTGCAGGAGGCCATCACCCTGATCGCGGAGGCCGCTGTAGAGGTATAAGGAGGCGTATAGGCTATGAGTTTGATACCCTATGTCATAGAACAGACCAGCAGAGGGGAGCGCAGTTACGATATCTACTCCCGTCTGCTGAAAGATCGCATCATTTTCCTGGGGGAGGAGGTCAGCGATGTGTCCGCCAATATCGTGGTGGCGCAGCTTCTCTTCCTGGAGTCCGAGGATCCGGGTAAGGACATTCATCTGTATATCAACAGCCCCGGCGGATCGGTGACAGCGGGCATGGCTATCTATGATACTATGCAGTATATTAAATGTGACGTATCCACCATGTGTCTGGGCATGGCGGCCAGTATGGGGGCTTTCCTTCTGGCCGGAGGCGCAGAGGGCAAGAGGCTGGCGCTGCCCAATGCAGAGATCATGATCCATCAGCCCTCGGGCGGAGCCCAGGGGCAGGCGACGGAGATCAGTATTGCCGCGGAGCATATTCTCCGCACGAAGAAAAAACTGAATGAGATCCTGGCTGCCAACACGGGTAAGCCGCTGGATGTCATCTCGGCAGACACGGAGAGGGACAACTGGATGACCGCAGAGGAAGCCAGGGAATACGGGCTGATCGACAGCGTTATCACAAACAGATAAAAACAGTGGGAAATGGGGTTGCTGCAAGAATGGAATTCTGCGACAGCCCCTTATGGCGTTTGAATAGTCGGCGGCAGGGAACGGCCATGCCGCAGGATACCGGAAAGGAATAAATGGAAATGGGAATAAAAGGAAATGATCTGAGAATCCGCTGCTCCTTCTGTGGAAAGACGGAGGACCAGGTGCGCAAGCTGGTGGCTGGGCCGGATGGCGCTTATATCTGTGATGAGTGCATCGGTATCTGTTCCGAGATTCTCGTGGAGGAGATGCAGGGAATCCCCATGGGCACGGACGGCGTCAATCTTTTGACCCCAAAAGAGATGAAGGAGATCCTTGACGATTATGTGATCGGCCAGGAAGAGGCGAAAAAGGTGCTCTCCGTGTCGGTTTATAACCACTATAAAAGGATTCTGAATGAAAAAACCGTGGATGTGGAGCTGCAGAAAAGCAATATCCTGATGCTTGGCCCCACCGGTTCAGGCAAAACGCTGCTGGCCCAGACCCTGGCGAGGGTGCTGAATGTGCCCTTTGCGATTGCGGATGCTACTACACTGACAGAGGCCGGGTATGTGGGCGAGGATGTGGAAAATATTCTGTTGAAAATTATCCAGGCTGCGGATTACGATATCGAGCGTGCCGAGCATGGAATTATCTATATAGATGAGATTGACAAAATTACCAGGAAATCAGAGAATGCTTCGATCACCCGGGACGTTTCCGGAGAGGGCGTACAGCAGGCACTCTTAAAGATCGTGGAGGGCACGATTGCCAGTGTGCCGCCCCAGGGCGGGCGCAAGCATCCCCACCAGGAATTGCTGCAGATCGACACTACGAATATCCTTTTCATCTGCGGCGGTGCTTTTGAGGGATTGGACAAGATCATTGAGGCACGCCAGGACACCAAGGCCATCGGCTTTGGCGCCGCCATCGGCAAGACGAAGGAGGAGAGAAATGTGGGGGAAATCCTCCGCCAGGTCATGCCCGAGGACTTTATCAAGTTCGGTCTGATCCCGGAATTTATCGGCCGTGTGCCGGTGGTGGTTTCCTTAGATGCGCTGGATGAGGACGCGCTGGTGCGCATCCTGACAGAACCCAAAAATTCCCTTGTCAGACAGTACAAGAAGCTGCTTGAGCTGGATGGCGTGACTTTGGATTTTGAGGACAGTGCTCTCAGGGAAATGGCGAAAAAGGCGCTGGAGAGAAAGACGGGGGCCAGGGGGCTGCGCTCTATCATGGAAAAAACCATGATGGATGTCATGTTTGAAGCACCTTCCGATCCCCTGATACAGGAATGTGAGGTTACAAAGGCATCGATAGACGGATTGGAAGGGCCGAAAATTGTCCGTGGTGAGCCGTTGTATACGAGGAGAAATTCCGGAAAAAGCAGTACCAGGGGATTACGTAAGAAAGCCTGATCCGTCCGCATTCCTGATACGTTACGGAGGAATTCATGAACGAGGAGATACATGTATTACCTGCTGTGGCCCTCCGGGGTATGACGATCCTTCCGGGAATGATCGTCCATTTTGATATCAACCGGGAGCGCTCCGTCAAGGCCGTCACGGAAGCCATGGTCAGGGAGCAGAAAATATTTTTGGTCACACAGAGGGATCCGGACATCGAGCAGCCGGTTCTTTCTGATTTATATAAGACAGGAACTATTGTGCAAATCCGGCAGCTTTTAAAGATGCCGAACAATACGGTCCGTGTCATGGTGGAAGGGCAGAGCCGCGGCATGCTCCTTTCGTTTTTCCGGGAAGAGGATTATCTGGAAGCCGAGGTCAAGGCTGTCTATGATGATAACGATCTCTATGTTTCCGAGAATGCCCAGGAGGCCATGCGCAGAAATCTGGTGGAACTTTTTCAGGCTTATTGTGAGGAAAACCACCGTTTCAGCCGGGAACTGGCGGAGCAGATTATCCAGACCACAGGTGTGGTGGAATTTTTGAATCAGCTGGCTATCCATTTGCCGCTGCCCTGTGAGAAGCAGCAGAAAATTCTGGATGCGGTACAGATATCGGAGCGGTATGATCTGATCGGCCAGATCCTGGGCGACGAGATCCATATCCTTCAGATCAAGGATGCCCTGCAGGCCAGGATCAAAGCAGGCATAGACAAGAATCAGAGGGAATATGTGCTGCGGGAGCAGCTCAAGATCATCCGCGAGGAGCTGGGGGAGGGCGGAGACAGCGAGGCCGACCGGTTTGAACAGCAGCTGGCCGAACTGGAGGCGCCGGAGGAAGTCCGTGAGAAACTGGCAAAGGAGATCCGCCATTTCCGTCAGCTGAACGGTAATCCCACCGAGGGGGCCGTGTCCCGGGGATATATAGAGACGCTTCTGTCTCTTCCCTGGGAGAAAATGACGAAAGAGAACCGCAGTATGAAAAGGGCGGTGCGGATACTGGAACGGGAGCATTATGGCCTGACGAAAGTCAAAGAGCGCATCCTGGAATTTCTGGCAGTCCGCCAACTGACGAAAAAGGGCGAGAGCCCGATTCTCTGTCTGGTGGGCCCGCCGGGAACCGGCAAAACTTCTATCGCCCGCTCGGTGGCAAAAGCGCTGCGCAAGAAATATGTCCGTATTTGTCTGGGCGGTGTCAATGATGAAGCGGAGATCCGTGGGCACAGGCGTACCTATGTGGGTTCTATGCCTGGAAGGATCATTGCAGGACTTCAGAAGACAGGAGTGCGCAATCCTGTGATGCTGTTAGATGAGATTGACAAAATGGGCAGCAACTACCGGGGAGATCCGGCGGCCGCCATGCTGGAGGTACTGGACTCCGAGCAGAATGTCCGCTTTTCCGATCACTATGTGGAGCTTCCCATAGATTTGTCGGAGGTGCTGTTTATCGCCACGGCCAACGACGCTTCGGAAATCCCCCGTCCGCTGCTGGACCGGATGGAGCTTATCGAAATCTCCGGTTATACGGAAAATGAGAAGCTGCACATTGCCGAGGAGTTTCTGCTGCCCAAACAGATCAAGGCCAACGGCCTGAAAAAAGGACAGCTTGTCATCAACCGCAAGGCCATGCAGGCGATCATATCGGGCTACACGAAGGAGGCCGGTGTACGCAGTCTGGAAAGAAAGCTGGGGCAGATCTGCCGCAAGACAGCCCGCAGAGTGCTGGAGGACGGCGAGGAACAGTTGACTGTAAAAGCTCGGGATCTGGGAGAGTATCTGGGTAAAGTGCGCTACGATTACAGCAGGATCAACGAGGAAAATGAAGTGGGTATTGCCCGCGGGCTGGCCTGGACCAGTGTAGGAGGCGATACCCTGCAGATAGAAGTAAACCTGATGGCCGGGAAGGGAAAGCTGGAGCTTACCGGCAATCTCGGTGATGTGATGAAAGAGTCGGCCCGTATCGGCATCAGCTATATACGCTCTGTAGGCGGAGATTACGGTCTGGAAGAGGAATTTTTCAGAACCCATGATATCCACATCCACATTCCGGAGGGCGCCGTGCCCAAGGACGGCCCGTCGGCGGGCATCACCATGGCCACGGCTATTCTGTCGGCTATGACCGGGCGCAAAGTGCGGGCCGACGTGGCCATGACCGGCGAGATCACCCTGAGGGGCCGGGTGCTGCCCATCGGTGGATTGAAAGAAAAACTTCTGGCGGCGGCCAGGGCCGGCGTGAAGCTGGTGCTGGTGCCGGAAAAGAACCGGCCTGACGTGGAGGAGCTGGACAGCGAGGTCACCGGGGGCCTGAAAGTCTGCTATGTAAACCGGATGCCGGAGGTGTTAAAGCAGGCGCTGGCCTGAGCAGGCCGGGGAGGTGGATATGGTTATAAAAAATGTTTCTCTGGATATCGTCTGCGGCGTAACCAGCAAACTGCCCGTGACGGGGCGTCCGGAGGTGGCCTTTGCAGGAAAATCCAATGTGGGGAAATCTTCTCTGATCAACGGGCTGATGAACCGCAAGTCCCTGGCCCG
>DPJQ01000260.1:6242-6473 GCA_003542935.1 Lachnospiraceae bacterium
GATGAACCGCAAGTCCCTGGCCCGGACCAGTTCGGAACCGGGAAAGACTCAGACTATAAATTTTTATAATATAAACGAACGGCTTTATCTGGTAGATCTGCCGGGGTATGGCTATGCCAGGGTATCGAAGACGGAGAGTGCCAAATGGGGGCCCATGATCGAGCGTTATCTGCATACCTCGGAGGGGCTGAAAGCCGTATTTCTGCTGATCGATATCCGCCATGAGCCGGG
>DPJQ01000243.1:0-965 GCA_003542935.1 Lachnospiraceae bacterium
TGATTCAAGCCAAAAATGCAGGAGGTATACTTCATGCCAGATCAAATAAAAAAAATACTACAAATCTATAAAAAAGAACTCCATACACTTCCAGATTCCTCAATAAAAAAAATAATTTTATACGGTTCCTATGCGCGTGGTGATTTCAATAAGAACTCTGATATCGATATCATGATTTTAGTTGATCAAAAAAATTTCAAAAAATGTGAAGACCAGATATTTGATCTGACCTATGATTTTAATCAGGAACATAATACAGACATTATGCCTATTGTGCAAAACATCGGGCATTTTAACTATTGGAAAAAAGCATATATGTTCTACCGCAATATCACCCAGGAAGGAGTTGAAATCTGATGTCCCAATTACCGGAAGGAAATCTTCAGGATTTAGCCCAATACAAACTGGCACAGGCAAAAGATGATTTAGAAACTGCTAATATTTTGCTAAATGCCGGAAAATATAAAGCTGCCAATAACAGAGCTTATTACTGCTGTTTTCATTCCATTGGAGCAATTCTCGCCCTGGAGCCTATAGCTTTCAAACGGCATAAAGATACATTGTCCTATTTTAATAAAAACTATGTCCGCACAGAATATTTCCCCAAGGATATGGGGCGAAAAATCTCCCGGCTGGAAATTATTCGCCATAAAAGTGATTACGACACATTCTACATTGCCAGCAAAGAAGAAACCATACAACAAATCCGTACCGCACAGGAACTGACGGCATTGACAGAAGATTTTTTGTCAAAAAAGGGCAGTCCATGACCCCCCTTCCCAGACAGCATTCTGTCTATTTACTCTTTTTCTACCTGATCATCTTTCCCACAAAGATCCCGCCGGTCACCAGTACGGCCAGAACCACCGGGATCAGGATCACATCTCCAGCAGCCTCCCCAGCAGATATTTCCTGTTTTTGATAAACATCTCCGTCACCTGATAACTCTCGGTATCCTCGTAGGC
>DPJQ01000243.1:1292-18384 GCA_003542935.1 Lachnospiraceae bacterium
CCGTAGGCGATCCCATGTATCTGCCCCTCGTCAAAAGACAAAAGCTCCGCCCCCGGCAGCCCCAGCAAAATGGGGGAATGACTCGCGATGACGAACTGTGCTCCCGCCCGGGCCAGACGATGGAGCTCGATCAGCAATGTAAGCTGCCGCTGAGGTGAAAGAGCCGCCTCCGGCTCATCCAGGATGTAAAGCCCGCCGGCCTGAAAATGCCGCTGGACTACGGCAAGAAAGCTCTCTCCGTGGGATCTTTTGTGCAGCATCTCCGGCTCCGCTGTCCCGAGAGAATCTCTCGCATATTCTTCTTCCTTCGTCGCCACATTGTAGAAACTCTCTGCCCGGAGGAAATAGCCCCATTTCGCCCGGCGATAGCCTTTTCGGAGCGAGACTGCTTCACACATCTCGGAATGAGAGTCATAGGTAGAGAAACTATAATTTCTCGTGCCGCCCTCGGGATTAAAGCCATAGGCCACCGCCAGAGCTTCCAGCAGGGTGGATTTACCGGAACCGTTCTCCCCTACGAAAAATGTCACCGGACGTTGAAACTCCAATGTCTTAAGACCGGCCAGGGATTCGATCCCCCGCAGATAACTCCCGCGGGGGATACGGTTCCAATCAATTTCAAGACTCTGGATAAAAAGATCATTCATCGACTATCTCCAGGTCTTCCGTGGATATTCCCAGGGTTTGCAGCTCTGCCTTTGCGATCTTTTCCTGATACTCCACTTCCTCCTGCCCATGCTTTTTAATGCGCTGAATGTTGATATACTTTTCTATCGCAATTTTTTTCAGTTCTTTTTCGTTCATTTCTTCCATATCCTGTCCCACTCTCACCAAGGCATTACGGCTTACCCCCGTATATTCCCCGCTATTCCCGGATCGCCAGGGATTTGCCCGTCATCTCCGCAGGCTGCTCCATCCCCATCAGGTCGATCAACGTCGGCACAATATCCGCCAGACAGCCGCCCTCACGCAGACGGACGGACGGATCCGCATTGACCAGGATAAACGGCACCGGATTCGTCGTATGGGCCGTGAAGGGCGCCCCCGTCTCGTAATCCACCAGCTGCTCCGCATTGCCGTGATCAGCGCAGATAAACATCTGGCCGCCCGCGGCTTTCAATGCCTCCACGGCACGTCCCACACACTGATCTACAGCCTCGATGGCCTGGATCGCCGCACTCTCCACACCGGTATGTCCCACCATGTCCGGGTTGGCGAAGTTAATGATGATCACATCATATTTACCGGAACCGATGGCCTCCACCAGCTTATCGCACACCTGGGGCGCACTCATCTCCGGCTGCAGGTCGTAGGTGGCCACCTTCGGGGATTTCACCAGAATACGATCCTCGCCCTCATTGGGCACCTCCACGCCGCCGTTAAAGAAAAATGTCACATGGGCATATTTTTCCGTCTCGGCGATGCGGGCCTGGGTCATGTGATGGGCCGCCAGATACTCGCCGAAGGTATTGGTGATCTGCACCTTCTTAAAAGCGATCCGCTTATTGGGAATGGTGGCATCATACTCGGTAAAGCACACATAGACCAGATCCAGCCGTTTCTCTCTCTCGAAACCGTCAAATTCGTCGGCACAGAAAGCCCTCGTGATCTCTCTGGCCCTGTCGGGACGGAAGTTAAAGAAAATGACGGAATCGCCGTCCTGCACCGTAGTCACCGGCGCACCGCCTTTCTCGATCACAGTGGGAAGCACGAACTCGTCTGTCACACCCTCGTCATAGGATTTCTGCACGGCCTCGGCCGCATCGGCCCCCTTCACACCCTCGCCTTTTGTCAGGGCCCGATAAGCCTTCTCCACACGATCCCAGCGATTATCTCTGTCCATAGCGTAGTAACGGCCAGATACCACTCCGATCTCGCCCACGCCGATCTCTTTCATCTTTGCCTGCAGCTCCTCTATATAACCTTTGCCCGAAGCCGGCGGCGTATCGCGGCCGTCCAGGAAACAGTGCACATACACTTTTTCCAGCCCATTTCTCTTTGCCAGTTCCAAAAGGCCGTACAGATGGGTATTGTGGCTGTGCACGCCACCGTCCGACAGAAGGCCGAAGCAGTGCAGGGAGCTCCCCCGATCTTTCGCATTGTTCACCGCGGCCAGAAGCTCCTCATTCTCGAAAAATACACCGTCCTCGATCTCCTTGGAGATCCTGGTCAGCTCCTGGTACACGATCCTTCCGGCCCCCATATTGAGGTGCCCCACCTCGGAATTGCCCATCTGCCCGTCGGGAAGGCCCACAGCCAGACCGCTGGCATAACCCTTCACGAAGGGGCATTCTGCCATCAGCCTGTCCATGACCGGCGTCTTCGCCTCGGCCACCGCGTTCGCCTCGGCTTTCTCATTCAGTCCATAGCCATCAAGGATCATCAACACCGTTGGTTTCTTACTCATATCTATTGTCTCCTCCTGTATAAGATCACATATTATATCCGGCCGCCGTCTCCCGACGGCCAAAAATATCTTACCAAATCTATCCGTATTATTCAAGCTTCCGGACAGGTTTTTACGGCAGAGTCCCGGCCAAAAAGCTGTCCCGGCAAAAGGCATATTTTCGATGCGGCAACATTCCTGCACATACAGACGCATCAATATTCTTCCGCAAATAGCTTTTCCGCATACTCAAACCCACAAAAACAGGGAGACGTACCGCCTTCCTGACTGTACATCTCCCTTTCCCATATCTTTCATTCCCTGTTTACCTGTAGTGCACCGCCTCTCACCGGGCCAGCCCCACCACGATCTCCACACACCGCTCCAGCCCCAGCGTACCGCTGTTCAACGCGATATCATAGTTATCACATGCACCCCACTGGCGATCCGTATAATATTTATAGTTGAGGCTCCTCCTGCGGTCCTTGTCCCTGAGCCGTTTAAAAGGATCCATATCCGTCTCGCCGTACCGTTCCACGATCCGTTTCGCCCGGATCTTGGGGTCTGCATGGATAAAGACACTCAGGCAGTCCTCCCTGCCTCCCAGAATATGGTCGGCACAGCGGCCCACGATCACGCAGTTCTCCTCCTTACCGATATCAAGGATGATCCCCCGCTGGATGCTCCACAGATAATCCTCCACCGACAGGCCGTTGACGTTCCTGCCCAGAAACGCGTAGGAAAAACGGCTCTTGGAGGGCGCATATTCACCGGCCTCCGCCACATACTTTTTCGACAGGCCGGATTTCTCCGCCACCTTCTCGATCAGCTCTTTGTCGTAATACTTGTAGCCCAGTTTATCGGCCACCCGCTTACCTATGGATCTTCCCCCGCTGCCAAACTCCCGGCTGATAGTAATGATCTTCTTCATAATATGCACCTCCCTGTTCATCAGTCTGTGATCCTCTATCATTTCCAACACAGATGGCACGTAACCATTCCGCTCCCTATCCCGTCCGAATTATTTTGCCAGGATCCCGTCCATAAATGCAATGATTCCCGCTTCCACCTCACATTTGATGTCGGCGTAATTGTGGATCTCATGGCGGTATCCGGAATACAGCTTCGTCCTGACATCATGCCCCGTACTCTTTAACCAGTTGGAAACCTGGTATACACCCTCGCCATATTCGCCCACGGGATCCTCATCTCCGGCGATATTATAGACCGGCAGCTCCTTCGGCACTTTTTTGGCCCATTCGGTTCCCTCGATCTGGATCATCATCTGAATAAAATCATACAGGGAACGGTTGCTTGTAGGTTTCGTAAAAGCGTCAAAGGGATCGTTCGCATGGTCTGTCTGCACCACCGGGTCATGGCAGATCCACTCATTGCCCAGTTTCGCGCCGGGAATATATTCACACATCCATCCCATCAGCATACCGGTAAACTCCGGTGTGGACTCGCAGCCCTTTCCCTCCTCCAGCGCCTTTTTCAGTGTTTCGGCAGCCTCGTGGCAATGGCGGAACACTCCTGTTGTGCCGCAGATCGTTGCACCGGCTAATTCACCGCCATATTTCGCCATAAAATCCCGGGCGATAAAGGAACCCATACTGTGCCCGAACAGAAAATAGGGCAAACCCGGATATTTTTCACACACAATCTCCTTGAGGGAATGCTCATCCTCCATCATCGTATGGGGCCCTTTATCCCCCCAGTCTGCCCACACATCATTGACCACGGCTGTCTTTCCATGGCCGACATGGTCATCCGCCGCTACGATATACCCGGCGTCAACAAACGCGCTGATCATATGCAGATACCTTCTCGAGTGCTCGCCGAAACCGTGGATCAGCTGTACGATCCCCTTCGGCGCACATGCCGGAACATAGATCCATCCCTGCACCATATCGCGTTCATTAAAAGATTTAAAAGAAACCTCATGCAGCATATGTTTGCCCTCCCAATACACAGGCCCATTAAACGGCTCTGTTTTTTGACATGTCTGAAAATTCATTCTATCTTTCCGGAGTTAATGGAATTTTCAGACATTCCATAACTTTATTTTACCCACCAACGGTCCCGCTGTCAAGAAATGCCTCTGATTTACTTGAAAATCTGTAACTGTTCAGCGTAGGCCGAAGCACTTCCCACGGGACGCCTTCGGTGTGCTGCTGAGGCCGTAAAAGATCGCAACTGTGAAGGTACTGAACAGTTACGAAAATCTTAACATTTTTATTTCGAGATATGCTATAATTTCCCCGTTGCCACCCAATACTCTCCAAATGCGTCCGGTAAATCGACCCGCGCATAGAAAGGATCCCCATGTTAGAAGAAACCTTTGAACTGCTGAACCAGTCTCAATGCGAAGCTTACCTGGAAAGACTGAATCTGCCCTGGCCGCGAAAAGCCGACCGGGCTTTTCTCGATACCCTCATGGAGCGGCATCTGGCCGTAATCCCCTTTGAAAACCTGGATACTGCCCTGCTTTATCGCCCCATACGGCTGGATACGGACAGCCTCTATGAAAAAATCGTCCAAAACCGCCGGGGCGGCTACTGTTTTGAATTAAACGCTCTCTTCCTGGGTTTGCTGCGAGGGCTGGGCTACGAAGCATGGCCCACCGGATGCAGGGTTTTATGCCGTCCCGGACTGCCCCCGATCTACCACCGGGCCTGCATAATTCTGTTGGAAGAAAATCTTCTTTTCTGCGATGTGGGCTTCGGCGGAATCTGCAGCTCCCGCTCTGTCAGGCTGACACCGGGAACCGTCACGGAGACGGATTTTGCCTCTTTTTCCGTGACCCGGGAATGCAGGGGATGGCTCAACCTGTACTATACGCCCCACAGCACACCGGACGCCGCGCCGCAGCCTCTCCTCATGATCTGCGAGGCCCCCAGCGCTCCCCAGGACTTTTTCTCCGCCAATGAGGCGATGTCCGCCCCCGCTTCTGTCTTTTCGCAGAAAATCATGGTACAAAAGCTCACCCCCTATGGTTCCTGGTCCATAAACGGCGATATCCTGACCCGCCGCACCGCTTCCGGAAGAGAAACCGTCGCCCTGGAAAACCGGGAGGCTCTGGAGGAATGTCTGCGCAGGGATTTCTCTCTGGTATTCTGAAATCCCTACGGCGCCACCGCCTCCAGATAGTACTCCACCGCCATATAATCCCCCCAGCACCGGGGAAGCAGGATGCCGCCGTGCATCAGGGCCGCGCCGGTATAGGTCTCGCCGGTCTCCCGGATCCGGTAAAGCCCGTCCTCCTTGAGCCCCTTCAGCCGAACCGGATGCCCGGTCATATTGGGCTCGGCGTAATACAGAACGCCCTGCACCAGCGCCGCCGACTGATCCTTCTCCACAAAAGACCATATGCCCCGGTTCTCTTTCATGGGATCGCTGAGCCGGTAATAATACCCGTTGTGAATCAGCGGCCCATACTCTTTAAACCGGCGGATCTGATCCTTCACCGCTTCTTTTTCCTCATCCGTCAGCGTGTTCAGATCCAGCTCATACCCGAAGCTTCCCGCCATGGCCGTCACCGCCCGGGCCGAAAGGGGTGTAACGCGCCCCGTCTGGTGATTGGGTACCGCCGACACATGGGAGCCCACCGTGGAGATCGGGTAGAAAAATGAAGTTCCGTACTGGATCTTTGTGCGGGCATAGGCGTCCGTATCGTCGCTGCACCAGATCTGCGGGCAGTAGTACAGCATACCGGCGTCAAAACGTCCTCCTCCTCCACAGCACCCCTCAAACAGTACATCGGGGAAATCCGTGGTCAGGCGTTCCAGCAGCTCATACAGCCCCAGCACATAGCGATGAGGCGCTTCCCCCTGCCTGTCCGGCGGCAGCAGCGTGCTGTACCAGTCACAGACATTGCGGTTCATATCCCATTTAATATAGGAAATATCCGCGTTCCGCAGCAGCTTGCTGATGGCATCATACAGATATTCCCGCACATCCTCCCGGCTCATATCCAGCACGAGCTGGTAGCGCCCCCGCATGGGCTGGCGTCCCGGTATACGTATCACCCATTCCGGATGGGCCCGGTACAGGTCGCTGTCCTCCGAAACCATCTCCGGCTCCAGCCAGATACCAAAAGACATGCCCAGATCTTTAATTTTCTGTACCAGCTTCGCCAGGCCGCCTCTGAGCTTGCGCTCGTTGACATACCAGTCGCCCAGGCCTGAGCTGTCCGTATCCCTGATGCCGAACCAGCCGTCGTCCATCACCAGCATATCCACGCCCAGTTTCGCCGCCTGCCTGGCTATGCTGTAAAGCTTTTCTTCATTAAAATCAAAGTAAGTTGCCTCCCAGTTATTAATCAGCACAGGCCGTTTGGCCAGCCGGTATTTTCCCCTGCACACATTTTCCCGGATCACCCTATGGAACTGATGGGACAACCCGGCAAATCCTCTGTCTGACCAGGAAAGGATGGCCTCCGGCGTATAAAAACGCTCCCCGGCCTGCAGCTTCCAACGGAAAGTATCCGGATGCAGCCCCATGACAAACCTCACCTGGCCCAGCTGGTCCAGTTCAATCTGGGTTTGGAAACAGCCGCTGTACATGAGGACCGCCCCGAAACAACTGCCGGAATCCTCGGTACAGGTTTTTTCGCAGAGCAGCACTGTGGGATTCTGCTGGTGGCTGGAAGCCCCCCGCTTGCTGGAGCTCTCCTGAATCCCCGCAAGCAGCGGCAGCCTCTGCACCTGTCTTTCCATGGTATGGCGGCCGTGAAAATGCACCCATTCCCAGTCACCCCAGGGTATATCCATACAGACCGTGTGGGCCTTTGTCAGCATCTTGGGGCCTGACCCGCAATTCTCGATGACAGCGCTCCTGGTCAGCACATCCAGCTCCTCAAAGACACTGTAACGCAGCGTTACGCAGACCTCACCCGACGTGTCCTTCAAAACGATCTCCAGGGTCTCGGCTTTTTTATCCCCGGCGTATACGGACGGAAGGCCGGGAATCCCTTCCTTTCCTTCCTGTACCCGATGCGACTCATACCGAAGATCCAGGGCGTTACCGCCGTTTTCATGGGTCACGGCAACGGCCGCCGTCCGGAAATCACCGATCCCCTCCGCCGCATATTCCAGGGGCATAGTATCCAGGGAATAAGTGCGGTCCTGTCCCGCATCATAGGTATTCCCGGAAAACCCTACATCATGGTAATCAAACAGATAGGACATATCCCGGCCCGTCCGCTGTCCATACCAGATATGTTTCAGTACGCCCCGGCTGTCCGCCTGGATCTGGTACATGCTGTTTTTTGTCTCAAGATAAAAATTCTTTGGATTTTCCTCTATTCGGATCGCCATAATTGTCTCCTTTTCAGCCATTGTAATTACTTACCGACAGACCCGGTCATCCCCGTCCTGCCCGGACACTGCAAATACAAGCAGTCTTTCCTTTGCCTATTGAAGCACACAAAAAAACCATCGTCAATAGCCTTTTTACTGAATTTAATCGTCGGATTCACCAGCCCGGAACCGTCGGAAAAGGCGGGAAAGATTTCCCGCCTTTTCCATTCAATATATGCGTTTTTGTGACATGCAATTTTTATTACCATGCTGTTTATTTCACAGCACCGGAAGTAACACCTTCCACGATGTATCTCTGCAGGAATACATACAGGATCAGGATCGGCAGCATCGCCAGCAAAAGGGCCGCCATAACCAGGCCGATATCCGTAGAATATGTCCCGTAGAATACCTGTGTGGCAATCGGGATCGTATACAGTTCCTTTTTGGCCAGTACAAGGCTGGGAAGCAGGTAGTCATTCCAGAACGCCATGGCATCGATGATCGCCACAGTGGCGATCGTAGGTTTCAGCAGCGGGAAAACCACTTTCCAATAGGTCTGCCAACGGGTACAGCCGTCGATCGTGGCCGCTTCCTCCAGGGAGATGGGCACATTCGTATTGATGGCCCCGTGGAACATGAAGGTGGCCATGGAGAGGGAAAATCCCACATGCATGAAAATCAGCGTGGCACGGTGGTTCAGAATATTCAGCAGGCCGCCGTACAGGGAAACCAGCGGAACCATCAGCACCTGGAAAGGAATAACCATGGAAGCCACCATCAGGCCAAACAACAGGCCGCAGGCTTTCCAGTTGTTGCGCACGATCACGAATGCTGCCATAGACGCCAGGGAAATCGTGATAATCGTGGACAGGATCGTGATAATCAGAGAGTTTCCGAAGGAGAGCAGGAAATTCATCTTTTCCATGGCTTCCGGGAAATTCTCTATGGTAAACCCGTGGGAACCGATCAGCGCCAGCGGATCGGCAGTGATATCTGCCTTAACCTTGAATACATTGATCACGACCAGTACAAAAGGAAAGATAAAGCAGACAAACGCCAGTAACAAGATAATAATCATGACCGCATGGCTGATCTTTTTATTGCGGGCAGCTCTTTCGTTCATATCCATTACGCCGACACCTCCGCTTTCTTACCAATATATACCTGAAGCACACCGACCACGGCGCACACAATAAACAGGATCAAAGCCTCCGCCTGGCCCGTACCGTAATTCTTGTAGGTAAAAGCCTGATTATACACATGCATGGCTGCCATGACAGAGCTTCCGAAAGGCTCGCCTTTTGTCAGGGACAGGTTGACATCGTATACCATAAAGCAGCGGGTAATCGTCAGGAACAGGCACTGCACAAAGGAGGACACCATCAGCGGAACGGAAATATGTACAATCGTCTGTATCCCCGTACAGCCGTCGATCATGGCCGCCTCCAACACATCCGCCGACACACTCATAAATCCGGCCACATAAATCAGCATCATATAGCCGGCATACTGCCACACGGAAACGATGATCATACAGAGCATCGCGCCGTTCGGCGTAGCCAGCCAGGAAGTGGACAGGGCCCCGATGGAGAGGGACGTACCCAGCGCCACCAAAGCACGGTTAAACACAAATTTCCAGATATAACCAAGTACGATACCGCCGATCAGGTTCGGGACAAAGAAACCTGCCCGGAAGAAATTCTGGCCTTTCACGCCACTGGTAACCAGAAACGCCAGCAAAAACGCCACCACGTTGACCAGAATAACGGCTATAACGGCGTAAATAAACGTCCGGCCCAGGGCCTGCCAGTAATCCGCGTCCGCAAATGCGGAGATATAATTCGCAAAGCCCACAAAGGGTTTGCTCTTTGACACCCCGTCCCAGCTCGTAAAGGTAAGGTATAAACCATAAATGAACGGAAGAATAACCACCGCGAAAAACGCAGCCGTTGTAAGCCCGGCAAACATCAGAAACTGTTTGGTCTTATAAGACATAGTATTGGTATTCATAATTTACTTGTCTCCCTTTCTTTCCACTCTGCGGCCCAAAGTTCTTTTTGGGCCGCAGGGCAATATCAGGCTTAATGTTCAACAGGAGCCGTAGCCTGCCAGTATCCTTCAATATTGGCCGCAAGACCTGCGCGGTCCGTCTGGTCAGCCAGATATTCCTGGAACATAGCGCCACATTTTGAATAGTGGTCATCCGGCAGATAATCATAATTCGGGATCAGATTTCCGGCATCCGCATAGGCTTTCACGGACACGGACAGGGGATCAAGGCCGGCAGCTTCAATATTGCTGTACGCCGGAACCAGGGCGCATCTCTCTGTCAGGAACGCGTTTCCTTCCGGATCCGATACCAGCCAGTTCAGGAAATCCTTGGCCGCCTGACGCTGCTCGTCGGACGTGGCGTCGGAGGAATCAATAAAGAAGAATTTGGAACCGCCGCCCACCAGTTTACCGTTGGAGCCGTCATCTGTGTTCTGGGGCACGGGCATCATACCCATCTTTTCGCTGGGCTCAAAATCCTTGATCAGGGACCAATCCCAGTTACCACCGAACATGAAAGCGATCTTGCCTTCCGCCAGCTGCTGCTCGAGAACCTCGCGCTCCGCAGCCACCGGGGAGCTTGCCGCGAAATTGTACTGTTTCAGCAAATCAAACGTATCCATCAGCGAATTCCATTTCGCATTGTTGGCCAGATCAGAGGTCCCGCCATGAAGAGCCGTGACGAATGCTTCCGTATCCTCCTGCTCCTCATATACCTGGCTCAGGAAATGGCCTGCCAGAGACCAGTCCTCTTTCATAACGCCTGTGGGAGTCTCCATACCGCCGGCCACAAGCTGCTCCAACAATCCCTTGAACGCGTCGGTCGTCGCGTAATCTTCCGGCTTAAACTCCGTGCCGGTGATGGCTTCAATAGCTTCCGCATTGTACATCACGCCGCGGGCCTCGATACATACCGGGAATCCCATAACCTTGTCGTCTATGGAGATCGCATAGTTAGTATTTTTTACCCAATCCTGATCACTCAGGTCAATCGCATGCTCCGGCCCAAGTGAATAGATATCTTTAGCGTCTACCATAGACAGCGTATACGGATCGTTCGCGGAATATCTGGTGGCCATATGGGCCGCTACCGTATCCTGGGACATGTATACTTCCACATTCACTCCCTTGGCTTCGCTGTATTCCTTGGCCAGTTCCTCAAACTGATCCTGAATCTCGCTCTTGGAGTTAAAAATGGTGAAAGATACACCGGATCCGCCATCCCCGGAGCCGCCTGCCGCGCTTCCTCCGTCGGACGAACCGGAACCACCGCCACATGCTGTTACGGATACTGCCATGGCCGCTGCCAGGGCTGCTGCTACTAATTTCCTTTTCATAATCCTTTTCCCCCTTGGATTTGTTTTGTATCGCGATTACGGTGATTATAGTATCATTTAGCTTTTAATATGTCAATCGGTTATCATAATTTTTTTGAGATTTTCTTTAAGTTTATTGATTGTTTCTAAATTCTATGTTAATTTTTCGTGGATTATTCCCAATTTAATGAGATTTTATATCAACCAATTGTCATATTCCTACCGTGAGTTCGCATAATTTTCCTCTCATTCTGCCGTATGAATACCCTTATATGTCATCCCATTGACATTCTTTTTAACTTCTTATTGCACCTGCTCCTCTTTTTTGCTACAATATTTTGACAACACTATTCTTACATGTCCAAACCATGTTCAACAGATTCTCTCACTATAAATAGCAAGCCAAGGAGGATACACATCATGAACAAGCTTTTCAATCTGGACAATCCTTTCTGGAACAGCATGGACAGAGTTTTCGACCTATTCATAGCCAACGTCCTGTGGCTGGTCTGCTGTCTGCCCGTTTTCACGATCGGCCCCTCCACCGCTGCCTTTTATTACGTTCTGGTCAATATGGCCCGCGGGGAGGACGGCATTATATCCAGAGATTTTTTCCGTTCCTTTAAGCAAAATTTCCGCCAGGGCGTGGGCTTTGGCCTGCTGATGGCCGCAGTCGGAGTCTTTTTGGCTGTCGATATCAATATGTGCTATCATTCCGGCACAGGCATCTATACCTTCTTTATGGTATTTTTCTCCGTTTTATTCCTGCTGTGGGGATCCGTCACATTGTATTCTTTCGCCCTGCTGGCAAAATTCAATAAAAAGAATACCGAAATCCTCGTATGGGCCTTTTTACTGGCCATGGGACATCCGGGCCAGACCTTCCTGATGCTTTTTGTGACTGCCGGGGGCCTGTGGGTCTGCCATTTGTTGCCCGGCCTGGTTCTCATTGTCTTTGGTTTGGTGGGAAGATTTCACTCCGTGCTGCTGGCCTCCATATTGAAGCCCTATCTGCCGGACATAGATACAGATGAAGAACTAGAACCACTCAGTTTTATCACATCGTCTGAAAATGAGGATAAAAATAGAAATGAAGAAAAGTAAAAAAGAACCGTCCGTATTCCGCCAGGAGCTGCACCGCGACTGGAATACGTTCAAAAGCCTTGACGGAAAGAAGAAACTTCGGTTTTTGTGGGATTATTACCGCTGGAAAATACTGGTCTCCGTTTTCGTCATCATCACTGTCGTCAGTTTTGCCAATATACTGTGGGAGGGACAGCGTCCCTGCCGTCTGCGGGTCTGTGTGGTGCTGAACAACGACGCCGACTGCAGCGGCTGGTTCCACCGGTTTGCCCAGGATCTGAAAGCTGACGGAAAGCCGGGCAAAGTGGATATCAACCTGGATCAACCTTTCGATTATGACAACCAGTACTACTATGTACAGGAGCTGGAGGTCATGACCACCGTATCTTCCCGGCGTATGGATCTGGCAGTCTGCGGCCCGGACATGTACAGCTATCTGCTGGCCATCAACGCCTGCATGCCCCTTGACGAAGCATTGCCGGACAGCCTCTTTGCCGTCCTCATGAAAAACGGAAAGCTGGTCTACAGCACTGCCAACCTCACCCAGAACGAACACGGCAATGTCAATCCCGCCGACGGGATCGACGGTTACTATGCCGTGGATCTGTCAGGAACCGCATTTTACGATACCTACAATCAGCCCGCAGAAGGCAAAGAACAGGAGCCCCTCTATGCAGTCATCATTTCCAATACCGAACACATGGAAGACTGCGAGACACTCCTGAACGCTCTTTTGACAAACTAATATGCAAGGCAGCCTTACGCTTCCCATGCCTCTACGTGGTCTCCCGTTCTACCAGGTGAACCGGCAGCACCGTCCTGCGGGGAACCAGTTTCCCCTCCACCGCGTCATGAAGCAGGGAAATCGCGATCTCCGCCATCTCTTTGACCGGCTGATGGATGGTCGTGAGCTGAGGCGTCGTGATCGTAGCGATCTGCATATCGTCAAAACCGATAATCTTCATCTGATCCGGCACGGAAATATGGAGTTTACGGCAGGCCTGCAGTGCCTGGGCCGCAATCACGTCGCTGCTGGCAAATATCCCGTCGGTCTTTGTATACTTCTGCAGGGCATCCTCCAGTATCTCGCTGTAACGCATGTTGTAGTACTGGGCTTCCTGCACGGACACCTCCACAAAATTGACCTTCTCCCTCTCGCAGACCGCCCGGAATCCCTCCGCCCGCGTATCCGCCGGCATAGGCTGGTTGGCAATATTCCCCACCTGCAGCAGATTATGGCAGCCGCAGGATATCAACTTCTCCGCTGCCAGCTCCCCGCCCTGTCGGTTATCACATTCCACCGAAGCCGTCCCGTTATCCCGAAAACGTTCCATCGTAATCACAGGAATATCCACCCTGCCAAATTTTTTCGTCTCCAACGTTCCGCTGCAGAGGATGATCCCCGCCACCTGGTTACCCGTGCACATATCAATAAATTCCTGCTCCCTTTCGCTTCGCTGGGAATTGCACAGAAGTATCCGATAACCTTTTTTATACGCCTGATTCTCCAGATTGCTGATCATCTCAGCAAAATAGGGATGGCGGATATGGGGCACGATCAATCCAATCATATTGGTACTCTTCCTGTGAAGGGACCGCGCCACCTCATTGGGGCGGTAATTCAGCTCCTCCATAGCGTCCGCCACTTTGCGGCGGGCGTTATCACTGATATATCCCCTGTTATTCAAGATACGGGATACCGTGCTGACAGTCAGCCCTGACTCCCTGGCCACATCCTTCAAGGTTGCCATCTGCCGTTTCTCCTTTATTTCCGTAAAACTCTAAAACCATTTGTTACTCTGAAAACCCGCCGCTGCATGCGGGTTTACTCAAAAAACGCAAAAAGGAACAAATACGTAAGACCGTCAGCATTTCAACAGGTCTACATATCTGTTCCTCTTCACAACTGCTGCCTATCCTACATTAATCCGCCAGTGGAAAACGCAGGATACCGTTTCTGCCTGCCCTTTCCGTCAGCCAATCAGGCTGCTCCGGCACTCTTATAATACTCGTCAAAGAGTTTGCCGATGGCAGTATGGGTCTCGCCACTGATGGAGGGAAGCTCCTTCCCCCATGACTTGGTAGCCTCCTGGAAACCCTTTTCCACAGCCGCCTGCATCTCTTTCATTTTTTCGGTGTCATCACCGGCAATGGCATAGGCAAAATCAAAGATCCTCTGGGATGTCTGCTTCACACCCCAGTAACCATCCTCGGAAATAGCCTGTTGCGCCTCTGCCTTGGTCTGAGCGTCTACAGTAAAATTGCCGCTGGCAATCTTCCTCCAGAAATCGTCGCTTCCGGCAGCAAGGCCGGTAATACCCTGTTTCTGGAACATACCCATCATCATGTTGGTAAAGCGGTTCATCTGGTTATCCAGATCCGCTTTCAGGCTTTTCACAAGGGAAGCCCTCTCGGAATCGCTCATCTTTCCGGTGGCTGCCCTGGCATCGCTGCTGAGTTCCACACGATCCTTGTTTACCGCCGTTGCCTGAGCAGCATCCGTACTGCCGGCCGGCTGGCTCTGCCCTGCTTCGCTGGTCTTCACTGCACTCCCGGTGTATACCGCTGTGCTGCCATAACCCTGAGTATAAAGATCATCAACTCTCACTGTGTATCCTCCTTTTATTAAAAAATGTAAATGCATGTATCTGTCCGGCAGTATACCGGAGCTATAGGATGTATAAATACTATCGGCACAATGCCATAAAATGTTAATACTCCCGTTATGCCGAAAAACATTTACTTTCTTTAACCCGGAGGATCACACTTCCTCTTTTTTCTTCTCGCGGCACAGCCACACAAAATCATGGCCCTCCAGCCAGAACATCTCGCCTTTTAGCACTCTCTTGTTAAGCATATCCTCATAGCAGTCCCCCTCTTCCAGTATCACCGTCTTCCCGTCCCCGCCGAAATTGAAGAACCCTTTCATGAGAAACTCTTCCGTCTCCCGCAGGATACAGATCAGGGAGGGATCCCCCATATCCACAGTAGCCACAGACGCTTCCGCGTCAAATACCGCAGATTTCTTCCGGGTCATGACCAAAGCCCCCAGTGCCGAGAACAGACGGCCCTCCACAGAGTCCGGATCCTTGATATTTTTCTCCAGTTCCCAACGGAAAGCTCCGCGGTGGATATAGCGGGAATCCTGGTTTTTCTCCCAGTCCTCTTTGTATGTATAATCGTTGACCTGGCCTACCTCATCGCCGCTGTACAGCATGGGAATACCGGACTGGGCCAGCATATATGCGTGGAGCATCACATCCAGACGTATGGCACGCTCCATTTTCTCCGGATTATTCTCAAATCCGGCGCTCTCGATCCCGCACATGGAAGCCACCGTGCCGCAGAATCTGGCATCCTGGGTCACCGCATCGTCATTATAAAGTTCACCGCGGCTCTCGCTGCCCGGAAATTTCCCTGTATAGTAATCGTTCAGGAAACGTTTATGGAGCGCTTCGTCCATTCCCCAATATTTGAGCGTGCCGTAGTCCAGACCCCAGCCAATATCATCGTGGCAGCGCAGATAATTCAGAAAAGTATATTCCCTCGGAAGGGAAGATACCGTATCCAGCTGCATCTTCAGCAAACGCGTATCCTGCGTTGCCAGGCTGTGCCAGATGGTAGCCATCGTTGTGACGTTATACAGCATATGGCATTCCGGCTTCTCCACCGTTCCGAAATAGGGCACCACTTTCTCCGGCTCCATGACCACCTCGCCCAGCAGCGCCACGCCGGGACACACAATCTCGCCGATCATGCGCATCATCCGGACGATGGTATGTACCTGGGGCAGGTTGCGGCTCTGGGTTCCCAGCTCCTTCCATATGTATGGCACGGCATCGATCCTTATGATGTCAATACCCTGATTGGCCAAATACAGGAAATTGTACATCATCTCGTTGAACACGCGGGGATTTCTGTAATTCAGATCCCACTGGTACGGATAGAATGTAGTCATGACAAAATGTTTCATATCCTCGATGTAGGTAAAATTGCCCGGAGCCGTGGTGGGAAACACCTGGGGCACCGTCTGCTCGTATCTGGCCGGGATATCATAGCTGTCAAAACAGAAATACCGGCTCATATACTCTCCCTCACCGGCCCTGGCCCGTCTGGCCCACTCGTGCTCCTCCGAAGTGTGGTTCATCACGAAATCCATACAGACACTGATCTCCTTGCGATGGCACAGTTCCGTGAGCTCTGCCAGATCCTCCATGGTTCCCAGATCCGGCCGTACCTTCCTGAAATCCGACACTGCATAACCGCCGTCAGACCGGCCCTTAGGAGTGTCCAGAAACGGCATCAGGTGGAGACAGTTCACTTTGCAGGAACGAATGTAATCCAGCTTATCCCTGACTCCCGGTATGTCTCCTGCAAAATTGTCTATATACAGCATCATCCCCAGCATATCTTTTTGCCGAAACCAGTCCGGCTGCTTTTCGCGTTTCGCATCACGATTACGGAGGCTTACCTTCCGCTGCCGGTAATACTCATACATCTGAGTACACAGTTCAGAAAACATGGAATCATTCCCATACAGTTCCATATACAGCCAGCGCAGCTCGTCATGATGCCGCTGTAATCTCTGCCGAAAAATCTCATCTAGCTTTGACATAGTTTTCCCCTCCAGCAAACGATTGTCATATAGTATGCAGTATGTCAATCGTTAATCATATAAGCATCTGTATTGTATCATAAAATCCGTCCAATATTCACTATATTTTTGTATAAAAATTTATTTTCTCTAATTTGACGGTTTTTTTTAACACACTGCCCTCTTTTTTTCTGGTAACAGTTCAGCCTGCGGCGAAGAGCTGAAGTGATTTTCCCACGCCTTGAAAAGCGGGGAATAACGGTCTGTTAAGTTTATCCCGGTTGAAACTGAGCCGCACCTTGCCACCTTCGGCCAGGTATGCTAAAATGAAATAATTACGTAACTGTTCAGTACCTTCACA
>DPJQ01000061.1:0-4827 GCA_003542935.1 Lachnospiraceae bacterium
CTGGCCATGGTCAATGTGCCGGAGTTTGATCTGAACGACCCTTACGAACTGCCGGAGGGCACGCCGGAGACTGTTTCCGGGGAAGAGGCCCAGAACATCTTAAATGGCGTCTGGCGCAACGGCTGCATCAACGATACGTACGAACCGGGCTCTACATTTAAGACCGTGACGGCGGCCGCAGGGCTGGAAGCCGGTGTTGTCCATACGTCGGATACGTTTCACTGCCCCGGCTATATCATCGTGGAGGACCGTAAAATCAGGTGCCACAAGGTGGGCGGCCACGGCAGTGAGAATTTTATCCAGGGTACGATGAATTCCTGTAATCCGGTATTCGTAACGGTGGGGATGCGCCTGGGCAGCGACCAGTATTACGAGTATTTTAAAAAGTTCGGGCTGCTTGACAAGACGGGCATCGATTTGCCGGGAGAAGCGGCCACCATTATGCATCAAAAAGAGAATATCGGTATGGTGGAGCTGGCCACCATATCCTTCGGGCAGTCTTTTCAGATCACCCCCATTCAGCTGATGACAACGGTATCCTCTTTTGTCAACGGCGGCAGACGGGTGACGCCCCATTTTGCCGTTCGGGCAGCGGAGCAGAGCGGCAGGACGGTAAAGGAATTTACCTATCCGGTGCGGGAAGGCATCGTCAGCAGCGAAACGTCGGAGACGATGAAAATGCTCCTGGAGCAGGTGGTGGAAAACGGCGGCGGGAAAAATGCCATTGTGGAAGGCTACCGTATCGGGGGAAAGACGGCTACCAGCCAGACATTACCCAGGGGCAGCGGTAAGTATATTTCTTCTTTTCTGGGCTTTGCGCCGGCAGACGATCCGCAGGTTATGGCCGTGGCGATCATCAACAATCCCCAGGGGACCTATTACGGAGGGCAGATTGCGGCTCCCGTGGTCCGGCAGCTCTTTGAGAATATATTGCCATATCTTGATATAGAAGGTACACAGGATGCCGCCGGAGGGCAGAGCGGAGAATAGCTTTGGAGATATCCGGGCATTCCGGCGGCAGAGAAAGAAAACACCAGGCGAAAGGATGAAACGATATGATACCATACAGCTGGGTAGCGATACCGGTTATTATCGCATTTGTCATCAGTATTATAGCGGGGCCCTTTGTCATCCCCTTTTTGAAAAAACTGCATGTGGGGCAGACGGAGCGGGACGAGGGGCCGAAGTCTCATTTGAAAAAATCGGGAACGCCGATTATGGGGGGTATCCTGATACTGGGCAGTGTTGTACTGACGTCTCTGCCCTATGTGAAGACATATCCGAAGATCATCCCGATCCTCTTCCTGACTCTCGGGTTTGGCCTGATCGGGTTTCTGGACGACTATATCAAGGCCGTTCTGAAGCGCTCCGAGGGACTGACCCCCGGGCAGAAAATGGGAGGGCAGATCGTGGTGACGGCAATTTTTGCCTTTTACCTTGTCCGTTATCTGCATATGGATCTTGCCATGAAAATTCCCTTTTTCCCGGATAAGATGCTGGATCTGGGTTTCCTGAATATTCCGTTTCTTTTTTTTGTCGTCATCGGGACGGTCAACGGCACTAATTTTACGGACGGACTGGATGGGCTGGCCAGCAGTGTGACAATTATGGTGGCTACCTTTTTTACGGTAGTGGCGATCGGTACAGGCAGCGGTATTGAACCCGTTACCTGCGCCATGGTAGGCTCCCTGCTGGGCTTTCTCTTATTCAATGTATATCCGGCGAAGGTATTTATGGGAGACACCGGTTCTCTGGCTCTGGGGGGATTTGTGGCGTCCTGTGCCTATATGATGCAGATGCCCCTGTTTATCCTGATTGTCGGTTTCATTTATCTGCTGGAGGTATTGTCCGTTATCATACAGGTGAGTTATTTCAAGGCCACCGGCGGGAAGCGTATTTTTAAAATGGCGCCCATCCATCACCATTTTGAACTGTGCGGCTGGTCGGAGACGAGAGTGGTGGCAGTATTTTCTACGGTGACGGCAATTCTTTGCCTTGTGGGACTGCTGGCGCTGTAAGGATTAAAAGTTTGCAAATCGGTTGCAATGCAGAGGAGACGGGTATGGACCTGAGAGAGAAAAAGATACTTATCGTAGGTACGGGCATCAGCGGCATCAGTGCTGCCAGGCTGGCCGCCAGAGTGAGCGGAGGCAGAGCGGAGATCATTCTCTTTGACAGCAATGAAAAACTGTCGGCGGCGGATATTGAAGAAAAACTGCCGGAGGAAATCCGGGCGGCAATCTATACGGGAAAGCTGCCGGAGGAAGTGAAAAAAAGGGTGGATCTTGTTATCCTGAGTCCGGGCGTGCCTGTAGATACAGAATGGATGCAGTCATTGAAGGACAGAGGGATTCCCGTCTGGGGAGAGGTGGAGCTGGCATACCGCTTTGCGAAAGGCAGACTCATTGCCATCACCGGAACGAACGGAAAGACTACCACGACGGCGCTGACCGGACAGATCATGCAGGACTATATGGGAGAGGCCTTTGTGGTGGGGAATATCGGCATTCCCTATACGGATATCGCCTGTGATACGACGGAACATTCCGTAACCGTGGCGGAGATCAGCAGCTTTCAGCTGGAGACAATCCACGACTTTGCGCCGGATGTCTCTGCGATCTTGAATATTACGCCGGATCATCTGAATCGCCATCATACGATGGAAAATTATGTGGCGGTGAAAAAATCCATCGTCAGGAATCAAAAAAAGGACAGCCGGTGTATCCTGAACTATGACGATGCCTATACGAGAGCGTTTGGAACGAGTATACCGGCCCGGCCTTTTTACTTCTCTTCTTCCGGGAAACTGGAAAAGGGCATTTATCTGGAGGGGGACGAAATCTGGCTGGCCGAAGACGGCGGGCCCGTAAAGGTGATGAACATTCATGAGATGAAGCTGCTGGGCAGACATAATGTGGAGAATGTCATGGCGGCCGTCGCCATGACCTACAGCATGGGAGTGCCCCTTGCCAATATTGTAAATACGGTGAAAGCGTTCAAAGCAGTGGAACACCGGATTGAATATGTGGCGACGAAAAAGGGTGTGGACTATTATAACGATTCCAAGGGGACGAACCCGGATGCCGCAATCAAGGGAATCCAGGCAATGAACCGCCCTACCGTACTGATCGGCGGCGGCTATGACAAAGACAGCGAATATGACGAGTGGATTCAGGCCTTTGACGGCAAAGTGAAATGGCTTGTGCTCCTGGGCCAGACCCGGGATAAAATTGCGCAGTGTGCAAGAAAATATGGATTTACCAATATTATAATGGCGGACGGTCTGGAGGAAGCGGTGGCAATATGCGCCGCAAAGGCGGTGGAAGGCGACGCGGTCCTTTTGTCTCCGGCCTGTGCCAGCTGGGGGATGTTCCCCAATTATGAAGTCAGGGGAACGCTGTTCAAGCAGTATGTTGCCAATCTGGAGGAATGAGTTTGAATCGATTCAGAGAAAGGAAAAAAAAGAAAGCGGAGCAGTATTTTGACTACAGTCTGCTGTTCATTGTCCTCTTCCTGCTTGGCTTCGGAATGATTATGATCTATTCCACAAGCTCCTATGAGGCCAGCAAGGATTACGGGGACGCGGCTTACTATCTGAAAAAGCAGGCGGTTTCCACGGCGCTTGGCATCGCGGCAATGGTAGTCACGGCCAATATTCCCTATCATTTCTGGGAAAGATTTGCCGTACCGGGCTATATCCTGTCCGCAGTACTGATCTGTCTCGTGCTGACACCGATCGGCGTCAAAGTAAAGGGGGCGAGAAGGTGGCTGGATTTTGGAATCGGTTTCCGGCTGCAGCCTGCGGAGATCGCTAAGCTGTGTATGATTTTATTTCTGGCCAGTATGGTGTGCAAGATGGGAAAGGGGATACGGACGGGAAAGGGGTTTGCCACAGTGCTGCTCGTACCGCTGCCCATCAGCCTGATGATATGGAAGATTACGGATAATATGAGTTCGGCCATTATCGTTTTCGGCATCGCGGCGCTGATGCTTTTTGTGTCCAGTCCCGAATATAAAAAGTTTATTCTGCTCGGCCTGGCCGGCTCCGGTGCGATAGCTGCAATCATATACATCATTGTACATATGGCTTCTTCGGAAAGCCTGGATTTCAGAGGAGAGCGGATCCTGGCCTGGCTGGACCCGGAGGCCTATGCCAGCGGGAAGGGATTCCAGACGCTGCAGGCGCTGTACGCCATCGGTTCCGGCGATATCTTCGGAAAAGGACTGGGTCAGAGTATGCAGAAGCTGGGATTTATCCCGGAGGCCCAGAACGATATGATCTTTTCGATTATCTGCGAAGAGCTGGGGCTGTTCGGAGCAATTGCGATTATCCTGCTCTTTTTGCTCCTCATCTGGCGGTTTATGATCGTGGCCAATAATGCGCCCGATCTGTTCGGGGCGCTGCTGGTGGTGGGGGTCATGGGCCACATTGCCATTCAGGTAATTTTAAATATAGCGGTTGTCACCAATACCATTCCCAATACGGGAATCTCCCTGCCCTTTATCAGCTATGGCGGTTCTTCAGTCATGTTTCTGCTGATCGAAATCGGGCTGGTGCTCAGCGTGTCCCATTCGATTCGCCTGAAGGAGGTGTAAACGAATTAATTTGTCGTCTTCCACAGATGACAAGATACATAAATTCCCGTCGGTCATAAGATAGAATAGGTCTTTTTCATCAAGGTTGAGAAGGTGAATCAGTGGATTCTATTCATATCTGCGGCGGCTGTCCGTTACATGGGGAAACACGGATACAGGGTTCTAAAAATGCGGTGCTGCCGATTCTGGCAGCCGCGGTGCTGGTAGATGGGACGGTTACACTGTATAATT
>DPJQ01000061.1:5063-6591 GCA_003542935.1 Lachnospiraceae bacterium
ATTCATATTTGTGGCGGGATTCCCCTTTCCGGGGAGGTACGGGTACAGGGATCGAAAAATGCCGTATTGCCCATTCTTGCGGCGGCAGTTCTCGTGGACGGCGTTGTCACACTGACAAATTGTCCGAGAATAGCGGATGTGGAGTGCATGGTCAGGCTTTTAAAAAGCGTCGGCTGTCATGTGGAATGGAAGGGTGGGCGGATCAGGATAGATGCCAGGAGAGCTTTCGGGGACAGCCTGCCTGCAAAGTACGTGACACAGATGCGGTGTTCCGTCATTATGATAGGAGCGGTTCTTGGCAGAAACAAAAGGATAAGCATCAACTATCCGGGCGGCTGTGTCATCGGGAAACGGCCTATCGATATGCATCTACAGGCCCTTGCCAGAATGGGGGTCAGCCTGACGGAAAAAAACAACAGATTGACGGCATGTACGGAAAATCTGTGCGGAAGCGAAATATCCCTTCCCTTTCCCAGCGTGGGAGCTACCGAGAATACCATATTGGCCGGTGTACTGGCAGAGGGGGAGACCGTGATCCGGGGCGGCGCAATGGAACCGGAGATCCAGGCGCTCTGTCGGTTCCTCATCTGTGCCGGAGCGGATATCCGCCGGGAAGAAACGGAAGGAACCATCCGTATCAGAGGCGTGGAAAGGCTGCATTCCTGTACTTACGAGATCCCCTTTGACAGGATTGTAGCAGGTACTTATCTGCTGGGGTGCATGGCGGCAGGAGGCAGTATCGTTCTGGACGGTGTGGATATGAGTCAGCTGACGGCGGTTATGACAGTGATCGATAAGATGGGAGGCGGATGGGAGTGCCAAAACGGCAGGGTTGCGCTGGAGGCGCCGGATAGACCCAAAGCCATTCCCTACCTGAAAACAGAAGTATATCCGGGCTATCCTACGGATCTGCAGTCACAGCTTCTGGCAGTGCTGGCGCTGGCGGAAGGCAAAAGCGTCGTTGAAGAATCGATTTTCGAAAATCGTTTTCGCGTCGTACCTCAGTTGCATAAAATGGGGGCGGATATTCATATAGAAGGAAACCGTGCCGTAGTACAGGGGACGGAAGGCCTCCGGGGAGCATGTGTGAAAGCTCAGGAACTTCGGGGCGGGGCGGCGCTGTGTATTGCAGCGCTGGCGGCGAAGGGAGAGACCCGGATCGGGAACCGGCATTTTATTGACAGAGGGTACGAGGCTTTGGAAAGGGATATCCGAAGCCTTGGAGGCAGAATATGAAGAAAAGGATATGGATACTCTTAGGCGGAGGCATTGCGGCCGCCCTGCTGGGGGGCCTTATATTTGTGGTACTGCGGTATTACAAGGTGACTACCGTCTATGTGGAGGGTAACATACATTACAGTAACGAAGAAATCATGGATATGGTCATGACGGGGACGCTGGGAGACAATTCCCTGTATCTGGCGCTGAAGTATAAAAACAAAGGTGTCGATAACGTCCCCTTTGTACAGACGATGGACGTAAAAATTCTTTCCCCGGATACGATCAAGATTACCGTGTATCAGAAAGC
>DPJQ01000155.1 GCA_003542935.1 Lachnospiraceae bacterium
CCTGCAGACAGTTGCAGCCATAAAATTACTCGGCCGGCTTGTAGATATATTTTCCATGGTTTACATCACGGAGAGCTTTTTTCATCTCATCGTCCGATGTCTTTCTCGGATAGCTGGGGAGATCCCGCCCCGCAAACTGCATATCTATGATTCTGTCACACAGCTCATCCGGGCATCCTCCCTCAATACCGCGGGATTTTGCGTATTCGTCCATGGTCATATTATTCATAATATTCAGATCATAATTCAGTTTCATCAGTTTTTTCACCATGATATCCAGGTCAAAATCTTTGTATGCAACCATCTCTGTCGGCCACATGGCATTGAAAACTTTCCAGAATTTCTCCTTTTTATTTTCACCGTTCCATTCCACAAACCACGGCAGCAGGATGGCGCAGGCATCACCGTGGGATATGTGCAGCAGCTCTGTAATCGGATGGTTGGAAGCATGGATCTGGGCGATGGAAGCACAGTTCCAGGAAAATCCCGCAAACATGGCCCCCCGGCAGATCGCGTCCGCCGCATCCTCCTCGGCGGGATTGCGGACATACCTCACAATGTTCGGCCCGATCAGCTCGACGGCACGTAGTGCGCACATTTCAGAAAATTCTGTCGCCGCGCGGCATACATAGGACTCGATCGCCTGCACCAGAGCGTCCATAGCCGTCGCCGCCGCCACATGAGCCGGCAGCGTTGCCAGAAGATCGGGATCCTCAATTGCGTACTGCGGAAGGATGCAGTCATGTTTCGGAACCATCTTGTGCCCTTTGGCATCGGTAATTACCGCATTGCGGATGACCTCCGAGCCCGTACCGCAGGTCGTCGGAATACAGATCATCGGGTATGTCTTCCACGGGCAGGGCGCGTTCGAAGCCATGTTGAACAGAATCGGCTCAATCTGGTCAATTGTCTTATCGCTCTCGCCGATCATGGCAATACCCTTGGCGCTGTCCATGGCGGAACCGCCGCCCACAGCAATCATGGCATCCGCCTTCATTTCACGGTACATTTTCAGACCGATCTTCTCAATATCCGACTGCAGCGGATTCGGTTTAATTTCCGAGTAAATCTGATAAGCCAGGCCCGCGCTCTCCACGATTTTGATAATTCCATCGGCGCCGCCGGCCTTTAAAACACCAGGGTCAATCACCAAAAGAACCCTTTCCCATCCTTCATCTTTACAGATCTTCGGAATCATGGAAATAGAACCCTTTCCTACATACACATACCCTTTCACATTGATCGGTCTGTATTTCTCCAATACTCTTTTTGCCATCGTCTGACCTCCTTATATTGTTTTTTTGCCTGTGTTTTTATTCTCCACAACACTGCCGTTTTTACAGATCCGGGCACCATTTCCTGTAGTCCAGCTCCATAAACTGTGACCGACGGAACTTATTCTTCTGTTCATATGGCACGGTACAGTCAAAAATCGTCTTGCAGGAAAGTCCGTTGTCGCGAAGATTCAGATTGTACTCCTGCTTCTGGCTCGGATCCAGCGGATGGCACCGAACGCCCGGAATAAAAATCGTATCCAGGTCTCCCTGGTACCTGGTGTTCAGCGCCCATACCACATCATTCATATCGAAGGGATCCACATCCTCATCGACCAGAATGATATGTTTCAGCTCTGAAAATGCTGCGAAAGCCAGAAGCGCTGCCTGACGCTGTCTCCCTTCATCGCTCGGCATGCTCTTTTTGAACTGAAGGACGGCCATGTATTTCCCTCCCCCCGGCGGGCAGCAGTATACGTTCCTGAGTTTACCCGGCATGGCTTTTTCTACCATCTGCAGAATACTGGCTTCCGTCGGTATACCGGCCATATTGACATGCTCTTCACTGGGGCCGATACAGGTCTGCATGATCGGCTGACGCCGATGCGTGACTGCCTTGACCTTGATCAGGGGCACGGACGGATTGGCCGCTCCTGTATAGCCGGGGAATTCCGGCATGGCTTTGCCGCTGTTTGTCGTAATATCTTCCCGGATGTAGCTGTTGGGAACCAATTCTCCCTCAATGACATACTCCGCATTGGCGATACATTTCTCATGAATCGTAAGACACTGAGTCAATTCCACGGGCTTTTTCCTCAGCGCACCGGCCGCCTGGAGTTCATTATATCCAAGGGGTGTTGTCGGCGGCTCAAAGCACGCGGCGATTTCAATGGCGGGATCCACACCTATGCTGATCGAGATCGGAAGCGGCCTGCCCGCTTTCTCCGCCTTCTCGCGGAATACATTGAGGTGTCTGGCTCCCGGCACAAAATACATGGAAATCTCATCTTTTGTCTGCAGGCACAATCTGTGAATGGTGATGTCGGAAACGCTCTCATCATCCGGGTCAGAAGCGTAGCACATGCCCATGGTGATATACGGTCCGGCATCCTCCGGCGTATTGGTAGGAGCCGGAAGCAGCTTTCTGATATCAAACCCGTCCTCCGTGGCAAAATGTTTCACTTCCTGACACGCTGCCTGCGCATTGGGAACGACCACAGGGGCAATCGGATTCTTCACCGCTTCATTCAAGGCAAATCCCAATCTCTCCGGCTTTTCATTCAGAAGAAGGCCAACTCTTTTCCTTGAAGCCAAAAGTCCGATCAGAACTTTTGCGTCGGGATGCCCCTTTACATTATTAAACTGCAGAGCAGGGCCCTCTTTGGTAGGGCGCATAACCGTGCCTCCCGCACCCACATAGCGGTAAATACCCGCAATCTCTGCCACCGGATCAGCTTCCACATCCGTCTGGGCATACTGGCCGGGCACTGTTTTCAAAAATTCAACCGCGTCTCTCAAACTATATATATCTGCCATGGTAAGCCTCCTTTTTTATCTGATTTACACTCTAATGAATCAAAGCGGCTTTTGCCAGCGCCGCCTCTTTTTGGGGACCCACGATCCGCCAGTATTCCTCCATAAATACGTCCGGATGGGTAATTAAAAAGGATCTCCAGGCCAGATAGCTCCCTCCCGGGGCGAGCTCCGTCAGCACCCGCCGTACTTCCTCTCTGGTCTGTTCGACGGTACAGTTCTCATTATCCAAAATATCCACGTTATCAAAACCGCCGCAAAAACAAATATTTTTGCCGTATTTATCTTTCAGTTCTTTTGGGTCGTTGCTCACCTGAACCGGATGGGCTCCGTCCACCCCCAGCTCAACAATATCAGGAAAAATCGGCTTGTAATAGCCGCAGCCGTGAAGAATGTAAAACAGGCCGCAGTCATGAGCCGTATCCACCAGCCTTTTCAGCTGCGGTTTGATCATTTCCCTCCAGATCGCCGGACTGAACATCATGGACTGCTTTGCACCGTAATCATCAAAAATCATGACTGCGTCCGGCTTATAATACTGAGCGATCTTCCGGATCAGCGCACACCGGTAGTCGGTAAACACCCTGAACCACTCCTCCATCTCTTCCGGCTCTTCCAGGAGAGCCATAAGGACTTCCTGAAACCCCATCATGATGTGGGCGCGCTCGAACATACCGTTATACATCTGTACGATCGAAAATTTGTTTTCTCTGTCCCATTTTGCCGTATCCTTTGCGGCCAGGGCTTCCCAATCCCGATTCTCCAGATCCGGGAATACCAGATCATGCCATTCTTCAATATCCTGAAAGGCTCTGTAACCGGGGCGGACAACGGGCCCCCGGGACTCTTTATCATATACAAACTCTACGCCAAATTCATCCCGCCCCTCCGTTGTGCCCTCATAGCGCTCCTGAACCGCCTGCTGCAGGACAACATCACAATCCGTGATATTGTTAGGAATCCAGTACGGCTCCTCATGTTTCATAGCCAAAAGCACATTATCTCTCGGTCTGATGGTCATAGCTGTCTTTAACCTCCTTTCGACTGCAGGAATACCGGCCTACCACCGTTTGAAACATTTCGGTTCTATTCCCAGCCGTTCCACGCATTTACAGGCCATATGATGCACCATATCCTCTATTGTCTCCGGTCTATTGTAAAACGTCATCATCAGAGGCATGATATCCGCCCCCATCTCCCACAGCTCCTTCATGTTGCGGAGATGAATGCCGTTAAAAGGTGTTTCCCGGACAGCCAGTACGAGTTTCCTTCTCTCCTTGAGTACCACGTCCGCGGCACGCAAAAGCAGGGAATCACTGAAACCGCCGGCAATCCCCGCCACGGTTTTCATACTGCATGGGACAATGACCATGCCCTCTGTCCGAAATGTCCCGCTGGCGATCCTGCTCTCAATCCGGTCATTTGGATAGACTACATCCGCAGCCTTCTCCAGGGCATCCGGCCCATAGGTACATTCCAGCTCTGCTGTGCGTTTTGCACTGTCAGACATAACCAGATGGCTCTCAAAACCGTCCGTATCTGCGATCAGCTCCAACACCTCCCGCGCCACATCTATCCCGCTGGCGCCGGTAACGCCTACAATAATCCGTTTACTCATCCGCAGCCCATCCTTTTTTAATAGAAAGTACGGCTTCCCTTTCCAAAGAAGCCGCACAGTTTCCTACAGATTACCGTCCGCAGCACTGCGAACAGCCATTTCTATCTTTCTCAGATTTTTGTTTCAAACAAAATTGCTCCCTGATCAAGGAGAATCTGTTGCAGCTCTTTGATATCCTCCTGCAGCTTCCTCGGAGTCTTTCCTTTCTTCACGGAAAGCGCCGCGGCTGCGCCTGCCGCCTGCCCTGTTACCATGGTCTGATGCAAATATCTGAGATACGCCGGCCTGTCCGTAGAGACACATTTTCCCGCGGCCAGAAGGTTGTCGATCTTCTTCGGAAGCAGACATCTGTACGGAATATCGTAGGATTTTCCGTCCTTCGGAAATGCCAGGTCATTGTGTTTCTGATCCTTTCCGGCCACTACGGAAAGGGTATCCATACCCGCCACATGATAACCGCCCGCCTTGAAGGAGGATTTTCCGATGGTATCTTCAAACTGCTGAGCCGCCTCCACATCATCACGGGTCAAAACATACTCGCCCACGATTCTCGGGCCTTCGCGAAGGCGAAGCTCGGTACATGTCCTGGTAATATAGGCATTTTCAAAGCCGGGAACATATTTTTTGAAGAAATTCCAGGCGATCTTGTTCTGTTTGCGGCATTCGATATTGCACCGTGTCAGATCCCACGCATCTGTGGGAAGCGCATGGTCAACCTGGGAAGAGTGCTGGAAATGGGCCTGGATATGCCCTCCTTCCTTCGGCGTCAGGAAAAAGCCTGCACCGGAGTACGGGTGCCAGTCTCCGTTTTTCAATGCCATATCGCGCAGCTCATAGAAGCCCATGAGCTCGCCCAGGTCCGTTACTTTATAACACTTGCGGTAATATTCTAAGACTTCTTCTCTCGTGTTTGCGTCTTCATAGGGGAAGATGAGCTGTTTGAAAGAAAACTGTTCCGGATTCGTACGGATATACCACAGCAGCTTGTCCCAGTCAACACCGTCAACGGTGAACGCCAGTGTGTGCGGCTGCACGGTCTCCCTGTCCACACACTCGGTTTCCGCGCCGGCCTGCATGGACACATACCCCTCGCCGGTACAGTCAATGAGAATCTGTCCGCGGATCGTATTGCGTCCGTTTGCATTCTCCACCACAACACCCGTAACGGTATCGCCGTCTTTCTCAACACCGACCACCAGCGTATCTAAGAGCAGCTCCACACCTTCCTCTTCACACATATCAAAGGCCAGCATGACCCACCAGTCCGGATCGATATAGGAGAAAGTATAGCCGGCTTTCGCACGGATATCCGACCGCCACTCGGGAAGGGCGTGCCCCTGGGCCAGCAGTCTGTCATAGGTCTCTTTTACAATACCGGCAACGTCCCTCTCGCCTTTCATGTTGAAAAGCCGGGCGTAGGCGAATCCGGGAGGGCCGGAAAGGCTCATCTGACCGCCCAGAACACCGGTCTTTTCGATCAGC
>DPJQ01000182.1:0-1082 GCA_003542935.1 Lachnospiraceae bacterium
GGTTCGAATCCCATATGCTCCATATAGAAGTTCTCTGTTTTGGCAGGGGACTTTTTTTATGCCGAAAGACTCGTTCTTTCCGCCGTCCGGTTGGGCTTGACAGGCAGGTGAGAACAAAGGTAATATGTTTGCATAGTTGAAAAGAGTTCATGGATCATGGGAAAGGAGAAAACTATGGACGTAAAAAGGAGAGGCAGGATATGGTTCGGGGCAATGGCTTTATTCCTGCTGCTGGCAGGGATGTTTTCGGAGAAAACCGTATGGGCGGCCGGGAAGACAGTGGCGAAGGTGGCCCTGGGCGGCACCCACAGTGCGGCGATTGACAGTGACGGAGCCCTCTGGATGTGGGGGAACAATGAGCATGGCCAGCTGGGGAACGGAGAGAAAGGAAATAATCTGTGTGTAAACACTCCGATGAAGCTGATGGACGGCGTTGTGCAGGTGTCTTTAGGAGATAACCACAGCGGGGCGGTGACAAAGGACGGTAGCCTTTACATGTGGGGGAGCAATGAATGCGGCCAGCTGGGGGACGGGACCACCACAGACCATCTGACGCCGGTGAGAGTGATGGGCGATGTGTCACAGGTGATTCTGGAAGGAGACCGAACCGCGGCAATCAAAAAAGACGGAAGCCTCTTTGTGTGGGGAGAGAGTGTAAACAACAATCTGGGGTTAGGCTCTGCAGCCGAACGGAATAATGTGCTGCCGAAGAAACTTATGGATGATGTGGTACAGGCAGATCTGGGATGTTCCCACGGCGGAGCAGTGAAAAGCGACGGTAGCCTTTGGATATGGGGGCATAACGGGCATGGCCAGCTGGGTATTACAAGCACTGCTGCCGAACCGAAGAAAGTGATGGACGGCGTGAAACAGCTGTCACTGGGATATATGCACAGCGGCGTAATCAAAACGGACGGAAGCCTCTGGATGTGGGGATACAATAGCGACGGCCAGCTGGGAGATAATAAAAGCGCGCGTGAAATCTACGAGCCAAAAGAAATCATGAAAGATGTCGCGCAGGTTTCTCTGGGCCAGTGGGAAACCGCCATAGTCAAAACGGACGGTAGCCTTTGGATGTGCGG
>DPJQ01000182.1:1346-4380 GCA_003542935.1 Lachnospiraceae bacterium
CGGTAGCCTTTGGATGTGCGGGCATAATACGTATATCAGTTTCAGCACCGGTGTGCCGGTAAAAATAGCGGACGGGGCGGCGCTGGCGGAATTGGGCAGTACTCATTGTGCGATGATTAAGACGGACGGGAGCCTCTGGACCTGGGGGGCAGGCTGGCGCGGCCAGCTGGGGGATGGTGAAACAAATCTGGCGTATGGGCATAATGTGAAGGAACCGGTTCAAATTACGGTAGGAGGAGTCTTGGGCAGCCAGAACCCCGGAACCGGGCAGACCATTGGCGGAGGGAATCCAGGAACCGAACAGATCGGTGGCGGAAACACAGGGAAAACCCTTCCCAAGAAGAACAGTACTTTTAAAGTTCAGAATATAACGTACAAAGTGACAACATCCGATGCGAAAAAGGGAACGGCCACACTGGTAAAGGGAGATAAAGAGAAAACGTCGGTTACGGTTCCTGCTACCGTAAAAAAGAACGGCTATACATTTAAAGTGACGCAGGTTTCAGATAAAGCGTTTTATAAATATACAAAGTTAAAGAAGATTATCTTGGGTAAAAATATTATCGGTATCGGAACGAAGGCCTTCCAGGGCTGTACGGCATTGAATACCGTGTCACTGGACGGCGCATTGGTTACCGTTGGGGATTATGCCTTCAGCGGTTGTAAAAAACTGGCGAGGCTGGTAGTTCCGGCCAAAGTAAAGATAATCGGAAAAGAGACTTTTTCGAAATGTAGCAGTCTGAAAACCATCCAGATCAAAGCAACCGGATTGAAAAAAGTCGGGGCAAAGGCTTTGAGCGGTATCCATAAAAAGGCGACTGTCAAAGTCCCGTCCAAAAAGCTCAAAGATTATCAGAAGCTGCTCAAAAAGAAAGGGCAGGCTTCCACCGTAAAGATTAAAAAACTGTAGCTGTTCATTACCTTCACAGTTGCAAAAAACAGCAGAGTTGATTGAGGAGTCGTGTTTATGTATGATTATTTGATTGTCGGGGCGGGGCTGTTTGGAGCCGTGTTTGCCCACGAAGCGAAAAAGGCGGGGAAATCCTGCCTGGTCATCGATAAAAGAGGCCACATCGGTGGAAACGTATATACGGAGGAAGTGGAAGGGATACAGGTGCATCGCTATGGCGCCCATATTTTCCACACCAGCAACCGGGATACATGGGAGTATGTGCAGCAGTTTGCGGAGTTTAACCGCTACACAAATAGTCCGGTGGCGCGTTATAAGAACGAACTGTATAATATGCCTTTCAATATGAATACTTTCCACGGGCTGTGGAAGGATGTGTTCACGCCCCAGGAGGCGAAGGCGCGGATTGAGGAGCAGATCCGGGAGTCGGGTATCACGGACCCGAGGAATCTGGAGGAGCAGGCGATCCGTCTGGTGGGCCGGGATATTTACGAGAAGCTGGTCAAGGGGTATACGGAGAAACAGTGGGGCCGTCGGGCCACGGAGCTGCCGGCATTCATCATCCGCCGCCTGCCGGTTCGTTTTACTTATGACAATAATTATTTTAACGATAAGTATCAGGGGATTCCCATCGGCGGCTATACGGCTATGGTTGCCCGTATGCTGGAGGGGACCCGGGTGCGCACTGGCGTGGATTATTTTGCCCATAAAGCGGAGTTGGACAGTCAGGCGGAGCGGATCGTGTTTACCGGGATGATCGATGAGTATTATCGGTACTGTTTCGGTGAGCTGGAGTACCGTTCCCTGCGGTTTGAGACGGAGACTTTGGATATGGAGAATTACCAGGGCAATGCGGTGGTGAATTATACGGAATATGAAGTGCCCTATACCCGCATCATTGAGCACAAGCATTTCGAGTTCGGTACCCAGCCAAAGACTGTGATCACCCGGGAATATCCCCATACCTGGCAGCACGGTGACGAGCCCTATTATCCGATGAACGACGAGAAAAATAATGGGCTGTTTGCCCGTTATCAGGAGCTGGCCGGGAAGGAGAAAAAGGTGATCTTCGGCGGCCGCCTGGGTATGTATCGTTATTTCGATATGCACAACGTCATAGAGGCGGCCCGGGAAATGGCTGCCAGGGAGCTATAAGGTTTAATATGTAAAAAGCTGCCATCTGGCAGCTTTTTACATGCTCAAGTGCGCAAAAAGGGGGTAAGTGAACTAGATTTTGTGTTGACTTTTTGAAGCTGAGGCGTATAATGAGCAATGAAAAAATTTCAGGAGGGTTATTATGAAAAAGAAAACATTAACTTTTGCTTTATGTGCGATGATGATGCTGACAGTTACCGCCTGCGGAGGTAATAAGGATGCAGGTTCTTCATCGGCTCCGTCATCTTCGGCTGTGACTTCGGAGGCTTCAACAGCCGGCGCAGAAGGTTCCGCAGCACCGGAGTCTTCCGCGGCAGGTACAGAGAGCTCCGCTACATCGGAGTCTTCCGCAGCAGGTACAGAAAGTTCCGCGGCATCGGAGAGCAGCAGCGCCGGGAGCTCTGCGGCATCTATGGGAGTTGTTTATTCCAGTATGGAGGAGCTTGCCGCTTCTGAGGAAGTGCAGGGCCTGCTCGAAGGTATGAAAGGATCTCTGGAGGCAGCGGGTATGGATATTGCCATTACCGGCGAGGGAGATAAGCTGATCTATACTTATACGTATACAGAATTGACCGACGAGGATGGCAGCCTGGCTGAGGCTACCAAGACTCAGATGGAGGCGCAGGCTTCGACATTCACAACGATGGCAAGCGGAATTAAAGATGCAGTGGATGTAGAAAATCCGGTAGTAGTAGTCCGGTGTCTGGATGCCAACGGTGAGGAGATCTTTTCGGGAGAATATCCGGCAGAGTAGGCTGTCAGAGACGAAAGATAAATGGAAGTAATGCAAAGCCCCTTTTCCCGGCACTGCCGGAGAAGAGGGGCTTTACACCTTGCTGCAAAGTCCGTAAGAATACTTGTATTTTGCAGGACTTTTGCATACAGCCGTAAAAAATCTTGACAGGCGGTAAAAAGGTGGCTTATAATAGCGGCAGGCTTTTTGCGGATATGGCGGAATTGGCAGACGCG
>DPJQ01000232.1:0-7612 GCA_003542935.1 Lachnospiraceae bacterium
ATTTTTTGCCTGATAGGAAGTTTTTGCTTTCGGGTTCAGGCACCCATTTTACGCCAGACACCTGCGTGGGAGGGGGATAATGAAGAAAGATTTTTAATAACGATTGTTTTCTTCAGACCAGTAGCGTAAAATATAGTAACCGGTAAATCTACCGGTTACTTCATAACGATTCTCAAAATAGAAGGAATGAGAAATAAAAATAATTACCTCTCACACTATTCCACTGCCCCTTTCATCAAATAAAAGCAAATCCCCCCGTTCAGCAGCCAGGGATTTTAACTCTTCAGTAAAACCCGCCGCGCCAAACAGTACATACCATATGCGGCGGTTTTGTTTTTGCCAGTTTACCTGTTCTGCCTTTTGCTCCAGTTCCTGCAGAATATTTATACCCATGGGTTCCTGCCAGAATTTACATTCGCCGAGAATCAGGTTGTTCCCTTCCGGGTCGAGGGCGGCAATGCCGATTTTTGCATTTCCATTCCACCAGCGACCGATTTTTGAGAAATGAAAGGGCCAGCAGCCTGCAGTGTTAAGCGCCCACATCCGTTCTTTGCAGACATCTTCATATACGAAAGCAGCATGGGAGCTGATAAAACTTTTGTGAATTTTGTCCATTACGAAAGCACTGTTTCCGCTTTCAATAAAACTCATATTAGGATAGATAAACGCAAACCAGAAGCGAATATAATTATCTTTGATCCTGTACAATCCTTTTTTGCTCTTTTCGGGGTTTTCCTCTGTCACAGGAATCTCACGCTCCAGCAGGTCAAGATCTATCAGCGTTTTCAGGTATTTTGTCAGGCTGGTTGCTTTGATTTCCAGCACAGTGGCGATAGCTGACAGTTTGCTGTTGCCTGCTGCGATCGCCCGGATAATAGAAAAATAACTGCCGATTTCACTGACTTCCTGTTGTAAGAGGAAATGGGGTTCGTCGTATAAATACCCGGAGCGATCAAGGATACATGACTGAATCGACTGATATATATCCCGGCTGTCGGAAAACAGTTCCATATATTTGGGGACGCCACCTGTCACTGCATACATTTCGATAAGTTCGCGGCGGCTTTTTCCCGGGAAAAACTCACAATAACTCTTAAATGGAATTTGTTTCAGCCTGATCTGTGCCGTGCGGCGGCCGTACAGGGGGCTGCCGTAAGCAAGAGTCTGTGATTCCATCAGGGAAATAAGGGAACCACAGAGAATGACCATAATGGATTTGTTTTTCAATGTTTCTTCCCAGATCCGCTGAAACACAGAGGGAAATGCAGGATTCGTTTTGCCGATATATTGAAACTCATCCACTACAATGACGGGTTTGCTGTCAAATGCCGTATCTGCGATAACCTGGAAAATCACATCCCAACGTTTTATTTCAGCTTCTTTTAAGAGAGTGTTTCCGGTAAATTCGGCTGCTTTTTCCCTGAATGCATTCCGGTTTTGCGTCTCAGATTCCTCGCTGGCAAGGAAAAAAAGCGCTTTTTTGTCTTTGATAAACTCAGAGATCAAAGTGGTTTTTCCGACCCGGCGCCTCCCATACAGAATGACAAGAGAGCTGCCCTCGCGGCTGTACTCATATTGTAATGATCTCATTTCCTGTTCGCGGTCGATAAACTTCTTTATAATAAATCACCTCGCTTTTACCTTATTATACTACAAAGTATTATAATTTCAAGTATAATTATCCGAATTGAGACAAAAAACTAACGGGTTGCACATCCACTTATTCCGCAAATTTCCTTGCCGAAATTCCTCTTATAAGCTATTATCTACTATAGTACATCCATGTCAGTTGCTTAAGCCCGCCACACACGGCAGAGACAGACAGTGTCCGTATTCTTAAGTAACCGTGGATATAAACTGCCTTATCAGGGAAATACTGCGGGCAGGCGGCATACAGACTGCTCTGCTTACCGGCCCGCCGTTTGGAAAATGCGTTTAAGAAAGGACAACCACACCATGACCTCATACAAAAAAATCAAAAACCTGTTCCTGCGCCAGTCCTGCCTGGATTCTTGGGAGGATTATGAGCGCAGCCTGCGCAAAAGCAGCTTTATCAAATGGGATTACATCATCCTGACGGCATCAAATGAGACCCAGGCCCGGGCTTTCCGGATGCAGATCCAGAGGCGTCTGGACAGCCAACAGCTTCCGGCTTCCACGAAATACGCAGTGCTGCCCGATCCCGGCGGGAAACGGGTGGGTTCCGGCGGGGCCACCTTCCATGTGATGCGCTATCTGGCCGAACAGGAGCCCGAAACGGCGAATCCCTTCGCGGGGAAACGTATCCTGGTGATCCATTCCGGCGGGGACAGCAAACGGGTGCCCCAGTATTCCGCTCTGGGCAAGCTCTTTTCACCGGTCCCCCGGGAACTGCCGGACGGGCGTGGTTCCACGCTGTTTGACGAGTTTGTCATCGGCATGTCCGGCGTGCCCTCCCGCATCCGTGAGGGGATGCTGGTGCTGTCGGGAGATGTGCTTCTGCTCTTTAACCCCCTTCAGATTGATTTCCAGTTCCAGGGGGCTGCAGCCATCTCCATTAAAGAGCCTGTGGAGACCGGGAAGGACCACGGCGTATTCTTAAACGACGGCAGCGGCTATGTCAGAAGTTTTCTCCACAAACAGTCGGAGGAAACACTGCGGCAGGCCGGGGCGGTCAATGAGCGCGGCGCCGTGGATCTGGACACGGGGGCTATTATTTTGGATGCGGATCTTCTGCACTCGCTGTACGGCCTGATCTCCACGGACGGAAAACCGGATGAGAACAAATACGCCCGCTTTGTCAACGAGCGGGCCCGGGTCAGCTTTTACGGGGATTTTCTCTATCCTCTGGCATCATCGTCCACCCTGGAACAGTTCTACCGGGAAAAACCGGAGGGGAAGGATACAGAGGAGCTCAGGCAGTGCCGCAGGGAAATCTGGGAAGCCCTGGAGCCGTTTTCTCTGAAGCTGTTGTGCCTGTCCCCGGCTCAGTTTATCCATTTCGGCACCACCCGCGAACTCCGCCAGCTTGTGGCAGAGGAGATCGGTGATTTCGAGTTTCTGGACTGGCAGCGGCAGGTGAATGCTACCCGTGCAGGGGAGACCTTCTACTCTGCTTACGGATCCTATGTGGGACGACGGGTCACGGTGGGGGAATCTGCCTATCTGGAGAACAGTTACATCCTTGATGAATCCCGGATAGGCCGGGGCAGCATCGTATCCCATCTGAAACTGCGAAATGTGGATATACCGGATGAGGTGGTTCTGCATGGCCTTCCGTTAAAAGGCGGCGCATTTACAGTGCGGATCTACGGCGTCTCCGACAATCCCAAAGGGGATTACGCATCGGACGCGCCCTACCTGCACACCACATTGAAGGGATTTTTGCAGAAGAACAGCCTGTCTGCCCACGATCTGTGGGAAGAATCCGATACCTGTGACCTCTGGAATGCCCGTCTGTTTCCGGTGTGTGACACACTGGAGGAAGCCGTGTCCTGGGCGCTGGCTGTCTATCGCATGGCCTCCGGGGAGGCAGATAATGATGTTCAGGCATCCTGGCGGCAGAAGGAGCGAGTGAGCCTGTGCCAGAGCTTTAACCGTGCGGATCTGGAAAAAGTCATGGACTGGCAGGACGAGCTGGAAAACCGTATCTTTTGCCGGAAATTTATCGACCTGCTGGCAGACGGTGTTTATTACAAGGAAGCCCTGCAGGTATTTGGCCAGAACGGCATTACAGAAGCTATGTATAAGACTCTGATGGAAGATGCGTCACAGGCGGAATTTTCCGTAAAGATCCGGATTTACTATGCCGTGTCCCAGTACATGAAAGAGTATAAGAGTTCCTTTGGGGGCCGGAATTACGACTATACCGAGAGTCTCTGTTTCCGGACTATCCAGCAGGCCGTGTATGACGAGGCGATAAAAAAGCTGCCGGACGCGTCTCTGTACCGGATTGCCAGAGATCAGGTGGAAGTAAAACTGCCGGTGCGCGTAAACTGGGGCGGCGGCTGGACGGACACGCCGCCCTACTGTAACGAAAACGGCGGCGTCGTGCTCAATGCGGCTATCAGCCTGAACGGGATCCTGCCGGTGCAGATCATGGTGAAACGCCTGCCGGATTACCATGTGGAATTCGAGAGCCAGGACATCGGTGTTTTCGGCCGGGCGGATACAGTGGAGGAAATCCAGGACTGCCACAATCCTTATGATTCCTTTGCCCTTCATAAAGCAGCCCTGATTGCCTGCGGTATTGTGCCGCTCACAGGCGGGAAACCTCTGGGTGAGATCCTGGAAGGGCTGGGCGGCGGCCTGTACCTGTCCACCCAGGTCATCGGCATTCCCAAGGGTTCGGGACTGGGTACCAGCAGTATCCTGGCAGGTGCCTGCGTAAAGGGCCTGTTCGAATTTCTGGGGCAGGAAAAATCCAACGAGGAAATCTATGAGATCGTCCTGTCCATGGAACAGATCATGAGCACCGGTGGCGGCTGGCAGGACCAGGTCGGCGGCCTCACCGGCGGAATCAAGTTTATCTCCACCCGTCCGGGTATCGGACAGAAGATAGAGGTTTCCCAGGTACAGATTCCTGATGAGGCTATGCGGGAGCTGCAGGAACGTTTTGCCCTGGTCTATACCGGGCAGCGGCGCCTGGCCAGAAACCTGCTGCGGGATGTGGTGGGCAACTATATCGGCGCCCGTCCGGCATCGGTGGAGGCGCTGGAGAAAATGCAGCCGGTGGCCGCCTTGATGAAGCATTATCTGGAGAGGGGCGATATCAACGCTTTTGCCGGACTGATGAACGAGCACTGGGAGCTCTCGAAACAGCTTGACAGAGGCTCAACCAATACCTGTATTGACCAGATTTTCGTATCCTGTGAGGATCTGATTGACGCCCGCTTCATCGCCGGGGCCGGCGGCGGTGGATTCATCATGGTGATCCTAAAGAAAGGCGTCAGCCGCGGTATGCTCAGGGAGCGTCTGGCGGAAATCTTCCAGGACAGCGGCGTGGATGTGTGGGAGTCGGCGTTCGTGTGAAGAACACTGCTCTGAAGAACGAAGACGGCGACAATGGAAATTTCCAAACTGTCGCCGTTTCGCCGCTTTGTACAGCTCTGTTTTCTTCCGCTCAGATTGCTCACATAGAGCCATATTTCAATTTATACATCTTTCCCATTTCCTGTGCCGTGATCACAGAGGCTTTGACAACTTCCTCATTCACATATAAAGGCTCCCTGACCCATTCTGTCTGCATGACATCGGCAGCGATTATCTCATATTTTTCAGGCCCCGGTGAGATTCCCATATCCTCCAGAGTCAAGGGGAGCCCTATATCCAGATAAAATTTCATTAGCCTGCGTATCGTTTTCCGCGGCGCATTTTCCGCAGCCAGCTGGCAGAGAACGCCGAAGGCGACTTTTTCCCCGTGCAGAGCCTTGTTGCCATCGGGGCAGGCGGAGAGTCCGTTGTGTACCGCATGGGCGGCGGAGCAGCCTACATTTTCGAAGCCAAGACCGCTCATCAGGATATTTGCCTCTATGACGGCTTCCAGGGCTTCCGTAACGACATGTTTTTCGTTGGCAATCTTTGCCATCCTGCCGTTTTCCAGGATGGTCTGATAACATAATTCAGCGATGGCCGACGCGGTTCTCGTTCCCCGGTAAGGGCCGGAATCCTGATTGATGTAGTTTGGGCTGCCGGTGCGGCGTGTTGCCCGGGCCTCAAAGACGGTGGCGATGGCATCTCCCATACCGGAGACCAGAAAGCGAACGGGAGCATCGGCGATGATTTTACTGTCTACCAGAACCAGATCCGGGTTTTTCGTGTAATAATAGACGTCGCTGTGTTCGTGGGCATCATTGTAAATGATGGACATGGCGCTGGTGGGCGCATCGGTGGAAGCACTGGTGGGAACGATGATCAGAGGAAGCCGGAGCCTGGAGGCAACAGCTTTGGCGGTATCCAGTGTTTTTCCGCCGCCGATGCCGATGATCACCGACGCCGCTGCTTCCTGCGCCATAGATGTTTTTTCGTCGATGCCGGATTTTGTGATCTCCCCTTTGTACGGGACGCCGGTAAAAGCGATGCCGTTTTTTTGATATATTTCCGAGAGTTCCCGGGTCAATTGTTCGAAAAAGAATTCATCGATTACAGCGAAAACTTTTTCCCCCAGGATACGGGAGTGGCGGGGGAGCCGATACAATTCGCCCGGCCCCTGGATATAGCGGCTGGGTGAGCCGAAGGCGATGGAAGATGTAGTGTGCATAAAGAACCTCCTGATATTGAGTAATTGTAACTGTGAAGGTACTGAACGGTTACGTAATTTATGATTTCATTATATCCAATTGAATATAGGAATTCAATTAAGCAATCGAATAAAAGAAGAGAAAAATAGATGCCAATAATAATATGTTGACACACGATATATGTCGTGATATGATATATAAAGAATATGTCGTAACACGACATAACGAAAATCGACATAAGGAGGAAATATGGCGAAAAAGGTAGAACCTTTGTCAGAGAGTTATTATTATATCCTGCTTTGTCTGGCCCGGGGGCCGGGACATGGATATGGCATCATGCAGGAAACCAAACGGCTTTCCCGGGGAGAGGTACTGATTGGCTCAGGGACGATGTACGGAGCCACCGGAAATATGATGAAAAAAGGCTGGATAGAGGAGACGGCCAGTCAGATGGAGAATGGTAAGCGTCGCCGGATGTACCGGCTCACACCATTGGGAAAGGAGATTCTGGATGCGGAGATAGGACGCCTGAAACGAATGCTGGAAGGTGCCGAAGAAATAGAATGGGAGGGAAATCACAGTGAGACAGCATAAAACACTGCATGCAGTATATGGAGCATGGGAATACAGGAAGGAAATTGAGAATCTGAATCGGGAATCTCTGGATGGCTGGCAGCTGATCAGAGGGGGCTGTTTTTACAGCCGTTTTGAGCGGGATGAGGGAATTGTGTACCGCTATCAGATTGATTTTCGAGGCAGGATCAGAAATATGCCTCAATACCTGGAGAGTTTTCGTGATCAGGGCTGGGAATATATCAATTCCACTTTTAACGGATGGCATTTTTTTCGGAAGGTTTATGACCCGGCTATGCCCGATGAAGAATACGAGATTTATACCGACGAGGAATCCATTGCGCAGATGCAGGGCCGCTGGCGCAGGATGGCCATGGTTATAGGCAGTGTATGTTTGGTCGTAGCAATAGCGACGTTGGCTGTAATCAGGTTTTCCTACAGACCGTGGATACATATACTTATGGCTGCCGGCTATTTTTCGGGTGCCATGCTGCTGTTTACCGGTGTACATCGCATGGGGCGTACTCCCCGGGAAACACGGAGAGGGCGTACAGGCTGGCTCTGGTTTATCATGATGATGGTCTGCTTCATTGCTGCTTTCTGCATTGCCATTTGACTTTTTCTCTCTTCAGCTTATAATAGATCGGATATAAAATGCACAGACGGCCGCCCATGTCTGTGCATTTTGCTATAACTGTTCAGCGCAGGCCGAAGCACTTCCCACGGGACGCCTTCGGTGTGCTGCTGAGGCCGTAAAAGCATGATTCAGGAGTGCAAAATCCAATCGCCAGAGGCGATTTAAATGGATTTTGCATCGTAAC
>DPJQ01000232.1:7937-11721 GCA_003542935.1 Lachnospiraceae bacterium
TGAAGGTACTGAACAGTTACATTTTGCTTAAGTTTTCTTTCTTTTCGGACGATAGGTAAATAGAGAGAGTGCAAAATATTCATAAGCAAAATATGTGGGAGAAGGAGGCGCCGGTATGAATTTTTTCAGCGTCCAGTCTATAAATTCTTATACAAAAAATATGGAGATGCAGTTGAAATGGCAGCAGAAAAAAAAGAACAATGATTTTTCGGCGGATGGCAGTACGAAGCTTACGGCTCTGGATCGTCAGGCGGAGGAAATACGCAAGGCTGCGGCGGACGGCTCAACCAAATTGATGAGCCAGATTCGGCTCAAACTGAACAGTGGTAAGAAATTGACCAATGAGGAGATGGATTATCTGCAGAAACATGATCCTCAGACGTATCAGCATGTGAAATCCATGGAGGCCGAACAGGAAAGTTATAAACGGGAACTGAAAAAGTGCAAGACGAAAGAGGAAGTGCAGCGAGTGCGGATGTCCCATACCGCACAGTCTTTGAGTGCGGTGAACAATATTAAAAATAATCCTGCTATTCCGGAGAGTAAGAAACTGGGCCTGATCATGCAGGAGCTCCAGAAACATGAAGCTCTCCAGGAGGTTACCCGTGAATTTGTAGAGAGCGGCAAATACGGGAAACTGCCTACAGAAGCCGAGCGTCAGAAAGCGGAGAAGGATCTTGAGGAGGCGAAGAGAGCTGAACTCGGGATTGAGGATCCGATTGAGAAGGCGGAGAAGGAGGCTTTGGAAGGAGAATCAGAGCAGGAGAATGCTCCGGCGGAAATCGACGGAGAAAATGTATCGGAAGACTCCGCAAAGAAAGTATCGGAAGCTGCCTCAGATCGGGAGCGTATTTGGGAAGAATCAGGAAGAACGTTGGTGGCTCGGCAGGAGATGGATCGCATCAAGGCAGAATTGACGCCGGAGGCCCGTAAAGTCAGGCGGGCCAGGGCGGAAGCCGCCTACGGAGCCGGAGAGCCAAAGATCCGAACCGGTACCACATTGAATATTGCGGTAAAATAGCTGAGGGTATTGTGATCAGACAGGGCACAGCTGTGTATGTTACAGGCATAGCATGGATACGAATATCACAGCCAGGCAGGAGAGGGGGATCCGGATGAAACTGAATGCGAATGTATATACCGGCATAAGATCCACTGCGTTACCGGGAAACTCTGCTGCGAAAGTCCCGGATTCTGACATGCCGGAGAATGTTGTTGCGGAAAACGGCATTCCGGCATCGGAGCGGACAGGTGCAGCCGCGATGATTGCTTATCTGAAAGATAAATACAGGAATATAGATTTCACGGTTTTGCCATCGGTAAACAGCGGGAATGTCGGATCCTGTGGCAGCGGCCAGACGGGAACGAACCATGTGGCAATTTCGGAGAAACTGCTGGAGAAGATGGGAACGGATGAGAGCCTGCGGCAGTATGTGGAAAATATTTTGAACCACATGGGTGACTATCGGAATACGGCCCGGGCGAATGCCATGATCCGCGATCGCAAGCTGGTGGGGATGGGCCTGGTGATTGATGATGATGCCCAGGCATATATGTGGACGGCTGTTCAAAAACGGGATAAAGAGTCGGCATATCCGACTTACTGGCGTGACAGAGAGTCCACTTCCTATTATGCGAAAAACAAAAAAACGAAGAGCAGTTCCCATTATAACTATTCCCACAGCAACAACATGATGCGGCTGGCCAGTGCCAGGGATATTTCTGCTGTGAAAGGATTGATCGCCGGTAAATACGGAGAATTGCAGAAGGTGAGATGGCAGGTGGACGATCCTGCAGAGGCATCGGCGATTATCCGCAAAATTAAAGCATTCATTCGCAGCGGTAATCTGAAAATATCCCGCCTGCATAAAGAGGAAGATTTGGAGCGCCTGCGGAGGGCCGCGGAAAAGAAAATGAAAGAGCGGCTGGAGCAGCAGCTTCGTGAGGAGCTTCGCCGTAAGAAGGCTGCCCGAAAAGGTCAGGAGCAGTGTGAAACCACGGATATAGAAGATGTATATCCGAAATCGGGAATGAATGATGAGCGTTTCCGCCAGATTGCCGAACAATATAGTCAGTCCATGTTTCCCGGCGCTCCGGGCGGGGAGGGAGCAGTGGCGGCAGACAGCGGCAGCGCCTCCGTGAGTACGGAGGTAACAGTCATGTGCGCACCGGTGGCATCTTTGGATTGTATCGGATAGTTTCAGGCGGAGAGCTTTTTCGGATTTCTATTTGGCAATAAAAGGGGTGATGAAAATTTTCATCACCTCTTTTTTAACATTTCGTCCAACATTTCTTTTGACACCGTCTCAGCGGCCTTTCGATTTTCCCTGGCAACTTCCAGAAGTTCAGAACGGAGAACCGGTATTTCCTTGGGTGCGTCAATGGCAAGCTTTACCCAGTCTGTACCGGCATCGACAACGGTCAGCGTGATATTGTCATTAATGGAAAGGGATTCACCCTTTCTGCGCTGTAAAATTAACATTTACGATTCCCCCTTATGGGCCAGACTCGACAGGGTATGGCGGAATGTATAATTTGGATTATCCAGAATGATCTGCTTTGCCTTCCGGGTAAATCCGTTCACGGCAAGGGGGGCTTTCAGATCAACTGTAGACTCAGCCACAGAGTTTAGGATAACACTGGTGACATAATAGGAAATATCATTTTCGGAATTGGCGCCAAGCTCTTTCAGGTCTTCCGGAGAAATGGCCGGCTCATATTCCGGAAAGATTCCAAAAGGATTCAGTAATATAAAAGATAATGATTCATCCTCCAGGCTCTGAAGAGAAATCATGGAGTCATCATATTCCGTAAAGGGAATGGGGAGATAACGTGTGTAGCTCTCAAAACCAAACAATCCATTAATCACATGGATGGGATCTTTATCAGTATACGAGATGGACCCAAAGTATTTTGCGTTGATATTCAATGTATTATACCTCCCGGTAAAAAAACAGAAAAGCTGCCATTGGCAGTTTTTCCGTATACTCAGGTACAAAAAGTAAGGGCTTTTTCAAGCCCTTACATCCAGCGGTTCATAATTCGGATCTGCGCTCGGCGGTACATAAATGGGTCCGCCGACGTATTCGATCAATACATCGGGGTGCTGTGTGATTGACATTTCAATATTTCCGGGAATAAATTCAAAATTTCCATTCTGAACCTTCAGATCGAAATTCAATTTATCCATTTCATAGTTGATCGTCAGATCAGGAGCTTCATAGGAGATATCAACCTGTTCTGTCGGAGTGAAGCCCATCTCAAATTCACCGGTGGGCTGCGCAGTCCGCTGCTGTGCAATCTGAGTGATGACTTCCTCTCCGATATCTGCCTTCAGCATGAGATTTCCTTCCTGGGCCATCTGAGCAGTTGCGCTGTAAGCGGCGGATATCCCTTTCTGGGCAGACTGCTCAACACTTCTCACCGTGGTTGGTATCACAGAATTCCTCGCCTCAAAGGAATCCAAGTGCAGCTTTACGGGCCGGCTCTTGATCGACAATCCGCCATTGCTTCTATGAATCTCCAATTCCGCCTTGGAATTATGATATTCCAGACGGGCATTGTTAATTTTCAACTCATACTGTATAGGAACGGTTGTGATATTAATAAGCTGATCCATAAACAATCTTCCTCCCTTCTATAATAATTGTTTTATGCACACCCAAAAGAACAGCGGAGCTCTTTTGGAGTTATTGCCATAAATAAGACGAATAGTAACTGTTCAGCACAGGTCAAAGCATTTACTGCTGAGACCGTAAAAGCATGATTCAGGAGTGCAAAATCC
>DPJQ01000164.1:0-229 GCA_003542935.1 Lachnospiraceae bacterium
AGGAACGGACAGGATGGCGCTTCATTTTCAGGAGGATAAGGAAAAGCAGGTTCGTTTTTATCTGGCTGCCGGCGATGCGGAGGGCGTCTGCCGGGTGATCTTTAAGGAGGCCGGATTGGAAGAGTGCGAGAAGCAGGGCTGGAGTTATCTGGAGGTGAGGCAGACAGTGCGGCAGATCATGAACGTACTGCAGGACTATGCGGCGCGGGAATGCAGCACGGAAAAAGCC
>DPJQ01000164.1:565-6728 GCA_003542935.1 Lachnospiraceae bacterium
AATGTGACGGAATCTCTGGACAAGATGGTGGAGAGCCTTGATATCCGGAATGTGTGCGATATGATGCGGGAAGCGGTAAACGTGCTGGTGCCGGAGAGGAGGGAGGCGGCCACGGACTCCATGAAAGCTATTGTACAGGAAGCCGCGGCATGGATCGATAAGCATTTTTATGAGGAACTGACGCTGACCACGCTGGCGGAACAGTTCCATGTGGAGCATTCCTATTTTTCGAGAGTGTTCAGGCAGGAGATCGGGGAGAGCCCGGTTCTCTATATTACAAACAGGAGGATGGAGAGGGCGAAACAGTATATTCAGGAGGGGAAAAAGAATCTGACAGAAGTTGCCTTTATGGTGGGATATGACGATTATACTTATTTCAGCAGAGTGTTTCGGAAAAATGCCGGGATGAGCCCGCGGGAGTACAGGAGCCGGTTTTTTGGATGACACAGACTTTACATTTTTTTGATAAAAAATCCAACTAATATTTTCAAATATTTCCTAATTACTTCCCAAAAGGGTTTAGTATAATAAGACCATCAGAAAGCGGCAGTTTCAAACGAACTGCCGTAAAAAAGAAAATGGAGGAAGGAAAATGAAAAAGAAAAGTTTACTGAGTTTACTTTTGGCAACCTGTATGACCGCAGGGCTTCTGGCGGGCTGCGGCAGCACCGAAGCACCGGCCGAGGAAGCGCCGGCAGCGGAGAGCGAGGCACCGGCTGAGGAGAGCACTGAGGAGGAAGCTCCCGCGGCGGAGAGTTCTTCCGACGAACCTGTGACACTGACGGTACTGGCGGGACAGTCCACAACGGACGCGGGCATCGAGGATATGATCGATGAGGCGCTGGCGGCAAAATATCCCGAAGTGACACTGGAGTGGGAATGTGTGGACTGGGGCAACGATTTCCAGCCGAAGATGCAGCAGTACATGCAGTCCGGCCTGCCCGATATCATGATCGGCAAGGCGCAGGACGTGGCGACCTATGCACCGCAGGGTATTCTGGGCGAGATCGACAGTACATATCTGGACAAGGGTCTGGATGCGGCGAGAGAGAACGTGACGATTGACGGCAAGACCTACGGCCTTGTATACAACGCACTGTACCAGGGCGTTTACTACAACAAGACCATGTTTGCGGAGAACGGCTGGGAAGTGCCGAAGACCCAGGAAGAGCTGCAGGCTATCATCGATGACTGCAACGCAAAGGGAATCACTCCTTTCGCAAGCCACATGATCGACACCTGGTCCATCGGCAACGTGACAATGCAGTTTATGATGAACGACGTGTTCAACAATGATCCCACATGGGGCGACAAGTTCCGCGCAGGCGAAGTTTCCTTTGCGGAGGACGAGGCGGCACAGACAGCTTACCAGTACAACAAGCTGATCTTTGACAACACCTATCCCGAGACCTTCTCCACAGAACAGACCGACTGTGATGCGAAGATGGTGCTGGGTGAGGCGGCGATGAAGGTTTCCGGTTCCTGGTCGATTCAGAACTTCCTGGATATCGATGAGAGCTTTGACTTCGGTATCTTCCCGTTCCCGAACCAGACAGGCGACTCCAAACTGATCTTCGAGCCGAACATCACCATTATGACAAGCGCGGCCACAGAGCATCAGGATGCGGTCAACAAAGTGCTGGATGTGCTCACATCCGACAAAGAGCTGGCAGTGGAGATTCTGGATTACACGAAGACGGCTTCCATGCTGAAGGACGTGACTCCTACTTTCACAAATCCCAGCCAGGCAGACATCGATGCTTACGCGGCGGACGGCATGATCGTGGACGTGACTCTGGGCAACAACCAGCTTGTATGGGGCGGTTTCCAGGAGGAGAACGCGAAGGATATCGCTGCATGGCTGCAGGGTGACGAATCCTTTGAGGACTGCCTGAAAGCTTCCGACGGCAGAGTGGACGCAAGCAGCGCAAACTAAAGCGGCAGGTAAGAGGGGAGAAGCGCAGGCTTTTCCCCTTTTTGATATCGGAGAGGTATGGAGAGAGGGATATGGGTCTATGAATGAGAAAAAGAAAATAAGCTATATGGAAAAAAAGATGTCCAGGCAGTACTTTCTGATGGTGCTCCCCGGTTTTATTATTTTTACGATAGGGCTGATCGTGCCGTTGATACTGGCTGTGCGCTATTCTTTCACAAGCTGGGACGGCATGACGGTGGAGAAGCCTTTTGTCGGTTTTAAGAATTACATTGATCTGATGAAAGACTCGGAGTTTCGGAATGCGTGGTGGTTCACGCTGCGCTTTACGATCTGGAATACGATCATTCAGAACGTGGTGGCGCTTCTGTTTGCGGTGGCTCTTGACAGCGGCATCAAGGCCCAGAAGGTCTACAGGACAGTGCTGTTTGTGCCCTGTCTGATCAGTGCGCTGGTGGTGGGCTTTGTGTGGATGAAGATGTTCTCCAACGTGCTGCCGGCGCTGAACGATGTGCTCGGAACCAATATCAACTTCCTGCTTCTGGGGGAGAAGAAGACGGTGTTGCAGGGACTTCTGATCGCCAACAACTGGCAGTGGATCGGCTACTGGATGTTGATTTATCTGGCGGGGCTGCAGTCCGTGCCCGGGGATCTTCACGAGGCGGCGAAGGTGGACGGCGCGGGGCCGGTGAGCCGGTTTATCAATGTGACGCTGCCGATGCTGGCGCCGGCTATCACGATCTGTGTGGTTGGCATCACCACCGGATCCCTGAAAGTGTATGATCTGCTTGTGTCTTCCACGAAGGGTGGTCCGGGCAGAGCGTCCACATCCGTGATCTATCAGACTTACACCACGGCCATCAACGGCAGACAGTACGGCTACGGCTGCGCCATGTCGGTGACGTTGGTGCTGGTGCTTCTTTTAGTGGCGATGATTCAGGTGAAGGGACTGAAAAAGAAGGAGGTGCAGGTGTAATGAGTATCGTGAAGAAAAAAAAGGAAAAAGAGTTTGTGCCTTCCCAGCCCTATACAAAAGGGACTCTTGTGGTGCAGATCATTATGACGGCAGCGGCGCTTCTGTTTATCGCCCCGCTGTTTATCATACTGAACTATTCCTTTAAGGGGAAGAGAGAGCTGTATCTGAGCAGCCCGCTGGCTCTGCCGGAGAGCCTGAATTTTGACAACTATGCGGCGGCTTTCAAGAAGCTGGATCTGGGCACGACTTTCGTGAATACTCTGTTCTACACGGCAGTGAGCGTGCTGATTCTGGCGCTGCTGTGCGGTATGACGGCCTGGGCGATCGCGAGATGCCACCGGAAATTTTTCAAGTTTGCCTACGTCTATTTTATTGTGGGAATTCTGATTCCATATCAGGCGTTATTTTTACCGATCTATATGATCGGCTACAGGCTGAACCTGACAAACACAAGACACGGCATTATTTTCATGTATGTGGCGACGGGGGTTTCCTTCGGGGTATTTCTGATGAACAGTTTTATGTCCACGGTGCCGCTGGAGCTGGAGGAAGCGGCGAGGATCGACGGCTGTTCCGTGTTCCGCACCTACTTTTCGGTGGTGCTGCCGCTGTTAAAACCGGCCATGGCGACCCTGGTGATCATGCAGGCCTTTCAGATCTGGAATGATTATCTGTTAGCCAGCCTGTATGTCAGCAAGAAGCAGTTAAAGACATTGACGGTGGCGATACAGTCCCTGTTTTCGGCCCAGAGCAGCGATTATACCACGGCTATGGCGGCCATTGTGATCTCGGTACTGCCCATTGCGGTGCTGTTCCTCAGTCTGCAGAAGTACTTTATCAAGGGTATGACTGTGGGAGCGGTGAAAGGGTAAGGGCCGGTTTCCTGCGTGGGGGGACGCTGGGATAAAAACAGGATGGAGAGAAAAATATGTACGGTATAAAGATATTGAAAGATTATCCCCTGGGGGATATGGTGGCGCGGTATGTGACGGACGGGGAGGAAAAGCAGGTGGGCCTGATGCTGCTGCCGGCGGATCTGCCTCTGGAAAAGCTCTATGAGAAGGAGGAGGCGGTGGACGCTCTGGTGCAGGTGAAGCTCACCGGGGATATTTACAATGAGGCCTATGCGCTGGGAAATTCCATGCGGAACGGGGAGAGTGTGAGGAGGCTTGCGCTTCGGGAGCAGCGCATGTCGCAGGAGAGCGGGAAGCTTGTGATAGAGACCGTGATGGAGGCGCCGGGGAAATATGAGGTGACACATACTTTGAGCTGGCGACAGGGCGACCCTTATGTGCGGATTTTCTGTACCCTGAAAAATACCGGGGAAGAGCCCTTGACCATGGAGATGTTTGAGAGCTTTTCTCTGGGGAATCTCTCTCCCTATCAGGAGGGGGACGGGCATGAGCAGATGTTTGTGTACCGTGCCCGGAGTGTCTGGAGCCAGGAGGGACGGATGGAGCGGATTCCTGTGGAGGATCTGCAGCTGGAGCCTGCCTGGGACCCTCACGCGGTGCGCTGTGAAAAGTTTGGCCAGGTGGGGTCCATGCCGGTGAACAGATTCTTTCCGTTTGCGGCCCTGGAGGATGCGGAGCACCATGTGTTCTGGGGAGCGCAGATCGCCCACAATGCGTCCTGGCAGATGGAAATTTACCGGAAGGATGAGGGGCTTGCGCTCAGCGGCGGTCTTGCGGACAGGGATTTCGGGCACTGGATGAAAACCCTGGCGGCAGGGGAGCGCTGCGAGACGCCGGAGGCCATTGTCTCCGCGGCGCACACGGACAGTCTGGATATTTTTACAGAGCGGCTGACACGGGCGGCGCTGGAAGGACTTGAGAAGGCGCCGGAATCAGAGCGGAATCTGCCGGTTCTGTTCAATGAGTACTGTACCACCTGGGGGAACCCTTCCCACGAGAACATTCAGGAAATTCTGCAGCATATCAGGGGAAAAGGGTTTCAGTATTTTGTGATCGACTGCGGCTGGTACAAGGAGGAGGGAATCCCCTGGGATATCAGTATGGGGGATTATGAGGTGTCAAAGCAGTTGTTTCCGGAGGGGCTGGAGAAGACCGTGCAGGCCATAAAGGACGCGGGGATGGTGCCGGGGCTGTGGTTTGAGATTGAGAATGTGGGCAGGGCAGCCAGGGCCTATCAGATGGAGGAACACCTGCTGCATAAGGACGGCGCTGTGCTGACCAGCTATTTCAGGCGGTTCTGGGATATGCGGGATCCCTGGGTGCAGGAGTATCTGGCGGAGAAAGTGATTGGGACGCTCAAAAAGTACGGTTTCGGCTATATGAAGATCGACTACAACGAGACCATCGGCATGGGCTGCGACGGGGCGGAGTCTCTGGGGGAGGGGCTGCGGCAGAATATGGAGGCTTCGACGGACTTCATCGAGAAGGTGAAGCGGGAGATTCCGGGCATTGTGCTGGAAAACTGTTCCTCCGGCGGACACAGGCTGGAGCCGGGGCTGATGGGGCGGATGAGCATGGCTTCCTTCTCGGACGCCCATGAATGTCCGGAGATTCCGATTATTGCCGCAAACCTGCACAGGCTGATTCATCCGGCGCAGAGCCAGATCTGGGCGGTGATCAGGCAGGAGGATACGATAAAGAGGATCGTCTACTCTGTGGCGAATACGTTCCTCGGGCGAATGTGCATTTCCGGGGATGTGACAAATTTGAGTGAGGAACAGTGGAGGGCGATAGATGATGGTATCGCGTTCTATCATAAAATAGCACCTGTTATTAAAAACGGAGTTTCCTTCCGGTTCGGGCCTAAGATAAAGAGCCTGCGCCATCCCAGGGGCTGGCAGGGGGTTGTCCGCATGAGAGCGGGGATGGACGCCTATGTGACGGTTCATACCTTTGAAAGCGAACTGCCGGAAGTGATCGGGATTCCGCTGCCGGAGGGATGCCCGGAGAATATGGCGGAAATATATGCGGCCGGGGAGACTGATCTGTGGATCGAGGATCGTGTCTTGAAGTACAGGCCTAAGGAGAACTGGGAAGCCATGGCGGTGCGCCTGACAGGCAGGTAGGAACCGGACAGCCTGAAAGACAGGAATATGCCTGAACAGAACGGTGTTTGCGGACTGACAGATAACTGCTGTATCAATCTGTCAGTCTTTTTATTAGCATAAGGACGCTCGCGAAGCGATTGGGCGTTGGGTGGTATAAGGATGCTTGCGAAGCGAGTGGGTGTTGGTTGGCATAAGGACGCTTGCGAAGCGAGTGGGTGTTGGTTGGCATAAG
>DPJQ01000164.1:7010-7285 GCA_003542935.1 Lachnospiraceae bacterium
CGAGTGGGTGTTGGTTGGCATAAGCCCACCCGCGAAGCGTGCGGCCGTTGCTTTGTGATACAATTAAAAAATTTTGTACTTGCAAAATTTTATATCTCCTGATAGACTATTTATAAAAGCATATATTCTTTTGAATTCTTATTGGAGTGCCGTCCGGTAAAGCCGGAGGGCATGCCCATATTCTCTGGGATCTCTGTCCCGTCTGACTTCATCTGAAATCTGTGCTTTTTCACTTGAAAATAAAACTGCATGGAATTTCGGAAGAAACAGAAGGA
>DPJQ01000050.1:0-1921 GCA_003542935.1 Lachnospiraceae bacterium
CAGGGTTGTTTCATGAAGAATAATAGAAAATAGTAAATACGGCATTTTTACGAGGGCTATGGAAGTTATACAAATTTTCCATACCCCTCGACTTTTTTGCTCTGTAGAGGTATAATATCTATATGGTATAGGTATATACCACCTATACGGAAAGGAGGATATTATGCCGGTAACAGAAAAGAGATACCCAGACTGGGTGCAGGAACAGCGGGCACGGGGAACTACGGTGAAAAAGAAAGGGGACACCTACTATCTTTATAAGAGGACATCCAGGCGTGTCCCCGGGAAGAAATACCCGCAGCCGGTAGATACTTATATCGGCATCATCACGCCGGAAGGAGTCATAAAAAGCGAAAAGAAAAAAATATCCCTCAGCGGGATCGAAGTGAGGGAATATGGGTTTTCCAAAGCAGTATGGCAGCTCTGCCCCCAGGGATGGAAAAAGCCCCTGGGAAACGACTGGGAGGATGTCCTTTCCATCATACTGTGGAAGTGGTCGCCGGAAACTTACCTTGCAAAAGAAAGGACGCTGAGACCGGAGCAGGATTTCCACTATCAGTTCAATGCCCAGGCCTCATCCCTGAGCAGGCGTATGTATAAAGAACATGGAGCCGGGCTGCAGGAACTGCAGGTGTTGAAAAGCATTTACCTGCTTTACATGGAAAAAGAAAGGGCGGTATCAAAGATCGACCAGGAACAGGAACTGCTGCTGGAAAAAACGGGGGTGGATCTTTCCCTGTGCTGAAAACAGGTTCCAGACAAAACCGCTCTTGGAATACATGAAAGCGGTGCCGGACCCCAGGTGCGGCCGGGAAACAAAACACGACCATGCGGAAGTGCTGGTATGCCTTGTGGCCGGTTTCCTTGCGGGAAAGACGACTATACGCAGGAGCCCCAGGTGGTGTAAAAAGCATCTGGAAGAATTGAGGGAATATCTTCCATTAAAGAATGGCATCGCCTCTGCCTCCACAGCGTGCCGGCTCCTGTCAGGAATGGATGAGGAACTGTTTGCGCTGGAATTTATGGAATGGATCGGGGAGGTCGTGAGCACGAAAGGGATCCATCTTTCGGTTGACGGCAAGGCACTGCGGGCGGGGATGGAAAAAGTAAAGGATTTCCGGGCACCGATGGTCCTGAATGCAATAGATGCGGCAACAGGGCTGGTGGTGGCACAGATGCCCATAAAGGATAAGGGCTGTGAGGTCAAAGCGATACCGGAACTGTTGAAACTGTTAGATATCCGTGGGAGCACCGTCACAACGGATGCGATAGGGACCCAGACACAGATCATGGAACAGATCCTGTCCCAGGAGGGGCATTTCGTGCTGATGGTCAAAAAGAACCAGCCCCAGTCTTATGAGGAGATTGTAAAATATTTCGGGGAAATGTCGGAAGACCATAAAAAAGTGGAGAGGGACAAAAACTACAGGCCAAGATATCCTGAGATGCAGGAAAAATATGAGGAGGCCAGCCAAAAGGAGAGGAACCGTGACAGGCAGGAATACCGGTGGTACAGCGTATGCACAGAATGCAGCCTTCTGACAAAGACACAGGAAGAATGGCCATTTGTAAAAACAGCAGGGCTGGCCAGGCAGATACGGATACCGGTAGAAAGGGATGCACAGGGGAACGACATCACACCGGATATAAAAACTTTTCTGGAAAAGGGCTCCAGACGGCGTCCAAAACCTGTCCAGGATGAAGAGACGGGAAAAGATATCCAGGAAACGGGGATGATCTCAGACATGGTGCTGGCTGCGGAAGAAATGGGACGGATCAAGAGGGAACACTGGGCAGTCGAAAACCGCCTGCACCATGTGCTGGACGATACCTTCCGTGAAGACAGGTCACCGGCAAAAAGATCAAAGCACAACCTGGCGCTGGTCAGGAAGTTCGCCTATAACATCCTGCGGATAGCCAT
>DPJQ01000050.1:2269-3449 GCA_003542935.1 Lachnospiraceae bacterium
TTTGAGAAAGAAATATGTCTTCAGCGGAATAGCCAGTTTTTACTGATATAATAAGTCTACAGGATTTGAAAAAAGGTGTAAATAAGACAGAGGGGTTATTCTGCGCTTTTTTGCCGAATGTGGGCAGCTGGCAGGGAAGAAATACTGTGGCGGCATTCATCAGATGGGATTCTGACCGGATCAATAGCGGGGTTATAATAAAAAATAAATTTTAGGTGCTTCGTGAAACAACCCTGGCCGTTTTCCAAACAACGGTTGTCAATGAATATGCTTTATGGTATGATGCTAAGGAACAATATTGGTTATAAAAAGCGACAATATCTGCGGCGCAGGACCGGGGTAAGAACCGGCGTAGAGGCGGGGAGGGGGAACCATGGAATACAGGGATATTCCGGTGGAAACACTGGAACAGGATGAATTCGGAATCGAAAAATATGTGCTGGCATTATGCGATTTTATCAAAAAATGCGATACCCCCATCACCATCGCACTGCAGGGAGAATGGGGCTGCGGCAAATCATCCTTTATGAAGATTCTGGAAAACTGCCTGTGCAGCCAGCGTCTTTCGGCACAGGAGAGATACGAGGCAATCTGGCTGAACACCTGGGAGCTGTTTCTGGAAAACAATTATGAGCAGGCGGTCCAGAAGCTCATCTTCAACCTGCTCTCCCAGTTGGAAAGGCATTTCAGCAGGCTTGCGCAAAAGCAGCGCGCCGAAGACCAGAGAGCGATGGTGCGGCACTGTCTGAAAACTTTTTCCGGCATTGCCCTAAACGTGGCGAATGTGGCAAGCGACCACTATGAAGAGCTTCTGGACAAAATGTTTTCCGAAAACAGCTCCGGCGGCAGCATTTACAGGGCCAAACGGGACTTTGAAACCTTCCTGACCGGCGAGGTGGAAGAAAAAGGAAACGGCGTCACCAATCAGGCATTCCTGATTTTTGTGGACGATCTGGACCGGCTGGAGCCGAGGATGGCGGTAACGCTGCTGGAAGCCCTGAAAAATCTGTTCGATATCCGCAAATGCATTTTCATTCTGGCGATCGACTATGACGTTATCGCGCAGGGGATTGCCCAGAAATACGGCACAACAAATGTCAGTAACCGCAATATCGAGCAGGACTTTTTTGACAAGCTGATTCAGGTGCCCTACGCCATTCCGATGGCAAAATATCAGATT
>DPJQ01000050.1:3748-3904 GCA_003542935.1 Lachnospiraceae bacterium
CGATGGCAAAATATCAGATTACGCCGATGGTGATGAACCGGCTCCGCCTGATGAATTTCTTTGACCGGGAATATAACTATACCAAATTCGAATCCGTGCTCGAAATGATTGTACGGCTCGCAACCAATAAAAATCCTCGAGCAATCAAACGGCTCG
>DPJQ01000050.1:4220-5243 GCA_003542935.1 Lachnospiraceae bacterium
AAAATCCCCGGGCAATCAAACGGCTCATGAACATGATGCGGCTCATGCTCTCCATGGACCTGCCCGCTCAGGATTACAGCCCGGAATTTAGGACGATGGAGCTTCTTTTGATGGCGCTGCAGCTCTCCTTTCCACGGGTTTATGATATGATCTGTCAGAACAGCAATCTGGACCTGTGGCAGAAAAGCTTTCATGTCGGCAGCCAGAAGGTCCCGGACCATATCCGCCAGCAGTACCGGCTGGACGAGCCCTGGAAGGAGATCATCTACCTGACAGTTTCCACTGACGAAGTGATCCGCCAGAACTATTACCGGATTACGGAACTTCTGGAGCTTTACGAAAGAATCCAGAGCCGCTGCCAGAAAAAAGGCGAGCGGGTGGAGGACGCCCTCGGCATCGTCAATGTCATCAGCAAACGGAATGTGGAAGAAATCGAAGTGCTCTATGACGGCGCCATGTACGATAATTCTTCCCAGACACAGCTAAAGCAGGGCGGACATCTGATCGACACGCTGGAATACAGCGGCTTTGCCAATGTCCTGGATGTGGGCTGCGGTTCCGGCAAGACCACTCTGCAGATGTGGGAGAAAAATCTGGATATGCATATCGAGGCTTTTGACATTTCGGAGAGCCAGATTGAGACTGCCCGCGCCCATTATGAGAAGTTTTTGCTTGACAGCCTGCCGCCTGGCTGCACCGGCAAAATCCGCTTTTTCGTGATGGATGTGATGGAGCTTTCCGATAAGGCCGTCTACGACCTGGTGTTTTCCAATGCCGTGATGCACTGGGTTGAGGATCCCAGGCGGGCATACCGTCTTTTGTATGAGGCGCTTGTTCCCGGCGGAGAACTCGCCGTCCATCAGGGAGGATTTGGAACCTACAGCGGCCTGCACAAGGCCGTGCAGAAGGCAATCCGCAACGTGGGATTTACCGAGCGGTTCCGGAACTGGATCTTCCCCGTGTTTTATCCCGCACGGGAGGAAATGGAAGACCTGCTGGAGCAGACAGGTTTTGAAGATATTG
>DPJQ01000173.1:0-23634 GCA_003542935.1 Lachnospiraceae bacterium
GTGCCAGACAAGTTCTGTGCGGGCTGGGGCAACGCTGCGGTGGACTAACTGCTAACTGCGACGTAAGACGCTCAGAAAGAGCCTTCGCGCCTAAGTCTCCGTAAGCAGTGGATTTCACCTCCGTTGCAGAAAAACGGCCACTGGCAGTTTTTTCTGCATACTCAGGCATAAGAGCGCCTCTGAAATGCCCCTCCAGAACTTATCTGGTATAGATAACAGCTGTGTAACGGCTTAAGTAAATGACATTATATGACTGTCGGCTGTGATAAACTCTGGAGGCTGTTTATTGAGTAAGAAGATAAATGCAGACTCAATTATGTGAGAGAGCCAAGATAAGTACTAATGCGATGGCACAGCTTTGAAAAAAATGAATATGTGCGTGGAGAGGTTCGTATGCGGATTTGTCCGGAACTTGGTTGCTTGCCGGATGAGATAATGGAGTTACTGCCAGAAAAAAGTGAAAAGGATAATGTGATATGGATATTGAAAAGTACATAGACCATGATCTTTTGGATAGATTTGAGTTTTATAACTATGGCCACGCATTAGAGATACTTCATGATGCTTTTCCAATAGAATGGGATGAATTGCAGGAATGTTTGAGAAAATTGAGACTTACTCTGGCAGATATTAGGAAAGCCGGCGGCAATGAATCACCAATCCCCAAAAAGTTTGATGATGTGCTATATCCGTATGGGTGGAGGGAAATTAGAATAAGTGGCGATCTGATTGTAAAAAAATATCCACGGCAGACATCCCAGAGAAGAGGACGTTTTGCAGATAAACCGTATGAAATTGAAACTATCGAGGGATATATTGATGGTCATAATATAGATTTTTTGAAAAACAGAGTTGCTTTCGACCTTGAATGGAATAGTAAAGATCAAACGTTTGACCGGGACTTGTTGGCTATGAGAACGTACTTCGATTGTGGGTTAATTGACGTAGGAGTTATTGTAACGAGATCAGAAGGACTTAATGATATTTTCAAGTATGAAAAAGATAATAATGGTCAACCACTGATAAAGAAGTATGGAGCAAGTACCACATGGATAGGGAAATTGAGATATAGACTTGATTCGCGCCGTAATGGAGGTTGCCCCGTCTTAGCAGTAGGGATAGGAAAGGAATGTATTGAAGAATATGGCAGATTTAACGAGTACTATACAAAACTTAATGGAATTCACGAACGGTAAGAAATATAACACAATTTATGCAGATCCGCCGTGGCAGTTTCAGAATAGGACCGGAAAAGTCGCTCCAGAACATAAACGTTTAACTCGCTACGAAACCATGACGATGGCAGATATTAAGAATTTGCCTGTTTCGAATATTACAGGTGAAAAAGCACATTTGTATTTATGGGTGCCTAATGCATTACTTCCGGATGGTTTGGAAGTAATGGATGCGTGGGGTTTTGAATATAAAGGAAATATTGTATGGGAAAAAGTGCGGAAAGACGGAGGACCTGATGGCAGAGGTGTTGGATTTTATTTTAGGAATGTTACTGAACTGATTTTGTTCGGTATCAAGAAAAAGAGTGCGCCTAACAGAACATTGCAGCCGGCACGTTCTCAAGTTAATCTTATTAGAGCTATGAAACGAGAGCATAGCCGAAAACCTGATGAAATCATACCTATTATTGAGACGTGTAGCCAAGAACCCAGAATTGAACTTTTTGCAAGGGGTGTGCGAGAAGGTTGGGATATGTGGGGAAATCAGGCGACAGAAGATTATGAACCAACATGGGATACGTATTCCAATCATACAGTGGCACATGTAAAATAAAAATGGGAGAAACAAAAGAAAATGGCATTTGGGGTATTAGAGGCGGGGAGGGTGCCGCCCGCAGGGAGAATGTATGAATACTATGAGACTATACGCAGAGGAAATCCCGGGCCGTTTTGTCAGCGGCCTGGGATTTTTTTATGCTTTATTGTGTGGCAATGCCGCTACGGCCGGTTTTGGGCAGGGTGTTTTTTCGGTCGGTTGTACCGGCCTGAAATATGGTATGACGGCTTCGGATATTGCCGGGGGCAGCGCGGTGTGGAACGTGTCAAAAGCGGGTATCAGGAAATTACACACCCAATGTCCCCGATGTACTGTTCATTACATCTGTTTTCGTGTATAATGTGTCTGTGAAAAAAATCGGCCTGCAGTTCGGCAATAATCCGCGGGCTGCAGAAACCAAAGATCAAAGGCTGAGAGGAGAGATAAAGATGCAGTGGAACTGGAAAAAAACGGATGAGGAATTGTTTCGGAATATTCCGAAAAAGGGACAAAAGCCCAATGTTCCGGATGAAGAGGTGAAGAACACTTTTGGTTTCTGGTATGAACTGGCAATAAGGCAGATCAAGGAGAGTGTGATCAAAATCAATCAGGAATTTAATGAGGAGATGGCCGGCCTTGAAGAATTTCAGAAAGAGAACGGCGTTTATTTAGAGGGCGGCAGCAGTACGGTGGAGTATACCGGTAAGGATTTTGTGAGGGGAATAGACAAAGTGATCCGTCAATGGTATGAGCAGACCAGGGGCTACATAGGCGTATTTCCGTCTCTGGAATCCCGTTATATGTGGACCATTGTTAAGTCAACGGAGAAATGGGAGGGACGGCGTGGAGAGAAAGCCAAAGTCACCCAGGAACGGACAGTGACAGGAACGGAAGATGTGAACATGAGCTACAAGGCAGAAGCCATCTCTTATCACAGGCATGACGGAGATAACTTGTTGCAGACTTGCGGGTATATAGATAAAGTACTGAAAGAGCGGAAAGCGGCCTCTCTGCAGCTGTGCAGGGTGCTTATCAAGGTTCCCTTTTGTCTTCTGCTGTCTTTGCTGACGCTGAATGAAGTCTATGTGCAGATGCCGGACCTTGCCGATGCGTTCAGTCTGATCAGCCCGGATTTTTTAGGGAAACGCTCCTATCTGGGATTTTTGTTTGCGCAGGCGGACGGCCTGTCGGGGAGACTGCTGCATGCCGCCATCGGGGCGGGTGTGCTGGCGCTGTTCAGCTGGATTGCCCTGCCGGTATCCAGAAAAAAAGGCAGTACAGAGGCCGGCAGGGGATTTCAGATTGCAGGTATTTTACTGGCCCTGATATTCGGGATAAGGCAGTTTTGCCAGGGGGGCGAAAGTACCATTATGGCTGCGGGCTATGCGCTGGGTAGTTACATTTCAGCGGTGGGCTTCACATTGCTGCCTCTGTTTTCGCTGGAGGTGGCGGTTGAATCTCTGAAAAGGTATTTTGCCGCGGTGCGTGTATCCACAAAACGTGAGATACGGAGACAAATCAACGGTTTCAAGAAATATTGTGATGAACTGTACAGAGATACCCGGCTGCATTGCCTGTGGTACGAGTTTTTCGGGGCGGGTATACCCGGCTATCTGACGAATATGGAAGAAAAAATCGCGACGGCCTGCAGGAAAATGGACGAACTCCATTTGGAAAAATATGAGTGATAACAATAAAATGCAAAACATAGAAGATATTTTAAGCCGCTCTGTCAGCGGCTTTCATCAGTATATTTTATCCGCTCCGCCCCGGCTTAATTACGTGAGCCGGAATCTCTGCGGTATGACCGGATTTTTTGAGGATGAGCTTATAGACGGGGAACGGGACGGCTACGGGGCCCTGGTGCATCCCGCGGACAGAAAACGTTTTACGGGCTTTTTGCGGGAACTTGGCACAGAGGAGCAGACGCTGACGGCAGAATACCGCATCGTCAAAAAAGACGGCGGTGTGCTGTATGTGAGCGATACTTCCACATCCAGGTATCTTGCGGACGGCACAATGACGGCAGATTCCGTTCTGACGGATATCACCCGGCTGAAGGAGGACAATGACAATCTTCGTTTCCTGAATGAGACCATCCCCTGCGGCTTTCTCAAATATACCTGTGAGAAGCAGCCGAAGATCACTTATATCAATGAACGGATGCGGCGGATCTTCCGGTTTCCCGAAGTGCGGGAGGGGGAGATGGATTACCTGGAGCTGTGCCGGGAAAATATCTTTTTGCTGGTTCCCATGGAGGACCGGCACCGGTTCGCCAGCTATCTGGATCGTGTCTATGCCCAGGGAGCGCCCCTGGCCGGTGAGATGACCGTGCTGCGCTGCGACGGTACGAAGGCCCATCTGTTCGGCTGGGTGGCGAAATGCGTGGATGACCGGGGGCGGGAGGAATTTCAGAGCGTCTGCATGGATGTGACCGAGAGGTACCGGAAGAAAAAGGCGGGTGAGGAGAAACAGTATCTGAAAGCGCTGACAGATGTATATGATTTGATTTTCGAGTACGAGCCGGCGGGAAATACGGTGAAATGCCTGCACAGCCGGGATTCGGCTGTATTCCGGCAGATCGAGAATATCCCCATGCAGATGGAGGATGCCACGGAGAGATGGATCGCGGAGACGGTGGCCGGGGAGGACCAGGACAGAGTGCGGGAATTTTTCGGAGCATTTTATCAGGGGAAATATTTTCTCTCAGATGCCCGGCCCCCGCAGATTCGGTACAGGGCCCGGTCCTCGGAGGGCCGGTGGCGGATTTACAGAGGGATATTTCTGAAAATGAACGCTTCATCCGCCCTCTTTTGCTGCAGGCGCGTGCCGGACAGCGAGGAGGCGGATTTGCTGCGGGATGAAAACACCGCCTTGAAAGAGAACATGCAGGAGCTCATCCTGCGCTTTACGGACGGGCTCGCCGCTTTTGAGGTGCTGGACGATTATGTGACGCCGCTGTACGCCAGTGATAATGTATGCGAGTTTTTCGGTTTCACCAGGGAGGAGTGGCTCTCCATGATGAAAAAAAGCACTCCCCTCCGGAGCTTTGTCTCCCGCAGCGCGGCCTCCTATGAAGACTTTGCGGGGCTTCTGGAGGACGGCGAGGCGGAGTTTGCTTATTACGACCTGGACAGCGGAACCGAGCGGCGCATCAAAGCCATCTGTTCCCGGAAGTCCCCCGGCGGACATGCCCCCCGCTATGTCATGCTGTACAGTGTGGATGGGAAAAAGGGAGACGGCGCCGACGGTTCCTGCAAGGTGCGAATCCGCACTTTCGGATATTTTGACGTTTTTGTGGACGACAGGCCCATAGCGTTCCGCAATAAAAAATCCAAAGAACTATTCGCCCTCCTGGTGGATCGCCGCGGCGGCTACGTCTCCTCGGAGGAGGCCATCGGTTTTCTGTGGGAGGAGGAGCCGGTCAGCTCAGTGACCCTGGCCCGCTACCGGAAAGTGGCCCTGCGGCTGAAAAATATCCTGGCGGAGTACGGCATTTCGGATGTGGTGGAGACCGTGGACGGAAAGCGGCGTATCGTCACGGACAAAGTGAAATGTGACTTGTACGACTATCTTTCCGGCCGGGAAGAATACAGCCGGCTCTTTATGGGCAGCTACCTGACGAATTACAGCTGGGGGGAGAACACCCTGGCGGAGCTGGCGGGCATATCCGGGACTTGCTGCCCCTTATGAACCGGACGCCGGTGGATATGATCGGGTCTATATCGCCGCCGCCCACCGGGAATAAAACAGCGACAGCTGTCCTCCCGGCGTTTCCTATGAAAAACTGCATGCCGTCGGCGGGATGATAGGAAAAACCGGAACCTAAAATCTCGTGTAAATTCTTGACAATCACCCTTTCCCGTGCTATAGTTGTATAACGACATGGGAAAGGGTCTTTTTTTTATGTCCAAAAATCCCTTGCTGGAAGGGGGAAGGTTTCCCGGGTCGAATAACGCAAAAGAACACATGGAGGTGGAAGTCGTGCGCGTAAGAATCACATTGGCATGTACGGAATGTAAGCAACGTAATTACAACATGACAAAAGAGAAAAAGAATCATCCCGAAAGGATGGAGACCAAGAAGTATTGTAGGTTCTGCCGGAAACATACAATACACAAGGAAACCAAGTAATCCGGCTGGCGTGAGGTGAAAGAATGGCAGATTCTGCAAAAAAAGGAAAAGAAAAGAAAAGCTGGTTTGCCGGCCTGAAAACCGAGTTCGGCAAGATTGTCTGGGCGGACAATAAGACCCTGGCGAAAGAGACTACGGCGGTGGTGGCCGTTATGGCCGTTATGGGTATCCTGATTTCACTGATCGACAGCGTCGTATTGCAGCTCGTAAATCTCCTGATAAAATAAGGACAAGGGTAGACAAATGTCAGAAGCAAATTGGTATGTAGTCCACACCTATTCGGGTTATGAAAAGAAAGTAAAAGCCAACATTGAAAAGACAATAGAAAACCGGCATCTGGAGGATCAGATCCTGGACGTCTGTGTTCCGATGGAGGAGGTTGTAGAGATCCGCAATGGTGCTGCAGAGCAGGTGGAGAGAAAGCTTTTTCCGGGGTATGTCCTGCTGCATATGATTATGAATGACGATACCTGGTATGTTGTCCGGAATACACGCGGTGTCACGGGTTTTGTGGGGCCGGGTTCCAAGCCGGTGCCGCTCACGGAGGCGGAGATGCGGCCCCTGGGAATCAAGAGCGAGGAGAGCAAACGGGTTCAGATCGATCTTGCGGAGGGAGATGCGGTGGTAGTGACCGGCGGCGCATGGAAGGATACAACCAGCGTGGTGAGCAGCATCAACAAGGCAAAACAGACCGTAACCATCAGCGTGGAGCTGTTTGGCCGCGAGACTCCGGTGGAGATCAGTTTCGCGGAAGTAAAGAAAGTGTAAAGTTGAGCGGCCGCGGCCGTTCGTGGGAGGGAAATTCCCGCAATTACCACATTATAGGAGGTGCCAAAGATGGCAAAGAAAGTAACAGGTTATATTAAATTACAGATCCCGGCTGGTAAGGCAACGCCAGCGCCCCCGGTTGGTCCCGCACTGGGCCAGCACGGTGTGAATATTGTACAGTTTACAAAGGAGTTCAACGCCAGGACAGCGGACAAGGGTGACCTGATCATCCCGGTTATCATCACTGTCTATGCGGACAGAAGTTTCAGCTTTGTAACCAAGACTCCCCCGGCAGCCGTCTTGTTAAAGAAAGCCTGCAATATCAAATCCGGCTCAGGCGTTCCGAATAAGACCAAGGTGGCCAGCATATCCAAGGCGAAGATCCAGGAGATCGCCGAGATGAAGATGCCTGACCTGAACGCGGCTTCCCTTGAAGCGGCTATGAGCATGATCGCCGGAACGGCCAGAAGTATGGGCATCACGGTTGAGGAGTAACAGGATAGATCAGATAGAACGTGGGAGGGAGATTCCCGCAATTACCACTAGGAGGTTAGAAAATGAAACGAGGAAAGAAATACGTTGAGGCTGCGAAAGCCGTAGAACGCACAACATTATATGATCCTGCAGATGCCATCGCGCTGGTAAAGAAGACTGCCGTGGCAAAATTTGACGAGACCGTTGAGGCTCATATCCGTACAGGCTGCGACGGCCGTCATGCAGATCAGCAGATCCGCGGTGCTGTAGTATTGCCCCACGGCACAGGTAAAACGGTCCGTGTGCTGGTATTTGCCAAAAATGATAAGGCAGATGAGGCCAGGGCTGCAGGCGCTGACTTTGTGGGGGCCGAGGAGCTGGTTCCGAGGATCCAGAAAGAAGGCTGGCTGGATTTTGATGTGGTTGTGGCCACACCGGATATGATGGGTGTTGTGGGCCGTTTGGGACGTGTACTGGGACCGAAGGGCCTGATGCCGAACCCGAAGGCCGGTACGGTGACCATGGATGTTACGAAAGCCATCAACGAAATCAAAGCCGGTAAGATTGAATACCGTCTTGACAAGACCAATATTATTCACGTGCCGATCGGAAAGGTTTCTTTCTCGGAGGGAGACCTGGCCGACAACTTCCAGACTCTTATGGATGCCATCATCAAGGCAAAACCGTCCGCGGTAAAGGGTACCTATCTGAAGAGTGTAGTAATCACTTCTACCATGGGCCCGGGCGTGAAGGTGAACCCGATGAAATTCGTGTAAAACCGAATATGTATCCTGATATAAAAGGCTGCCATGTATTTTATGGCAGCCTTTCCGTTTCCTGAAAGCCAGTTTACAGTTTGATGTTTTTGAATAATGATCCCAGTGAGGTGGTCAGAGCTTCAGACTTGGGAAGCTCGTAGGTTTCCTCCTCAACGGCCTGGGCCGGGGTCTCCGCCAGGGCCTTCATACTCAGGCTGATCTTGCCGTCTTTAATGGCGGTGACTTTGACTTTCACTTTGTCACCCACGCTTAAGACAGCATCGGGAGATTTGATTCTTTTTTCGCTGATTTGGGATACATGTACCATACCGGAGAGGCCGTCGCCCATGTTGACGAAAGCGCCGTAGGGCTTGATCGTCTCCACAGTGCCCTCGGTGACAAAGCCCACCTGTACATTGGAGATTTTTTTCTTACGCTCCTCGTCACGGGCTGCCCGCAGGACTTCCCTGGCGGACAGGATCAGGCGCTTTTTGTCGCGCTCTATGTCGTGAACCTGCACCTGGATAGGTTTGTTCAGATATTCTTCCAGGTTCTCTACATAATTCAGAGAAAGTTTGGAAGCGGGAATGAAACCACGTACACCCTCCACATAGGCGATTACACCGGCTTTGACGACGCCTTTTACCACCACATCCAGAACAGTTTTATCTTCTTTGAGCTGTTCCAGCTTGTCCCAGGCCAGTACATCGTTGGCCAGTACGCGGGACAGAAGGATATGGCCCTGGCCATCGTCCTTTTTGATTACGGTGGCAGTGACCTCATCGCCCACGTTCACTTCATTTTTTGCGATGAAGCCGGGTTCACGGCTGTAATCGGCATTGTGGATGATCCCTTCCGTGTAATATTTGAGATCCAGGGTGACGTCATTTTCATCTACGGCGATGACCGTACCGGTCAGCACATCGCCTTCCTCCACGGTTTTGAAGGAGTCTTCAATCTCCTGCTGGAAATCATCCATGCTTAAATCTTCAGTACTCAATGTTGTTACCTCCATTTCTGCCCGGGAAATTCTGTGGCCGGGCCTGCCTGCCCCCTATTGTACCATAAGTTGAAAAAAAATACCCGAAAATTGATTATATTTTTAAAATATGATAGGATAAAATTTGAAATAATACGGTGATAACGGCAAAAAAGGATCAGGGAGGGCATATCATGCAGGCAAAACGAAAAATATATATACTCGGGCATAAAAATCCGGATACGGATTCGATCTGCTCCGCCATCGCGCTGGCATATTTGAAAAACCGCGCGGGGGAGGAGCTGTATGTACCTAAAAGGGCAGGCCAGATGAACGAGGAGACGGAGTATGTGCTGCGCCATTTCAAGGTACAGCCCCCGGCCTATCTGCCGGATGTGGGAACCCAGATCAAGGATATGGAGATACGCAGAATGCCCGGCGCGTCGAAGGATATCTCCGTCCGGGAAGCGTGGGAGATGATGCAGGAGAGACAGGCGGTGACGCTGCCGCTGACGGATGACCAGGGGAATCTGGAGGGCATTGTTACCGTGGGGGATATCACTACCAGTATGATGAACCAGAATCCGAAATCTCTGTCCGAGGCGAAAACACCTTTTGCCCATATCGCCAGGACACTGAACGGCGAGATTGAGGTGGGGGATAAGGAGGCCTGCTTCGAGCAGGGTAAGGTGTTTATCGGGGCGGCCAATCCGGATTTGATGCGCCAGTATATTGAAAAGGGAGATCTGATCATTCTGGGTAACAGGGCGGAGGACCATCTCTGCGCCGTGGAGATGGGGGCGAGCTGTATCGTAGTGGGGCTGAATGCCCAGGTATCGCCGGTGATCCGCCGCTATGCCGAGGAGATGGGCTGTGTGATCATCAGGACGCCCTACGATACTTACACGATCACCCGGATGATTGCCTTGAGTATGCCGGTGCGGGCGCTGATGCTGTCGGAAGGCCTGGTGACTTTTCATACGCTGGATTTTACGGATAAGATCCGCGGTATCATGGGCCAATATCGTTTTCGGGATTTTCCGATTCTTGATATGCAGGATCGGTATGTGGGCACGATTTCCCGCAGAAATCTTTTGAATATGCAGAAGAAACGGGTGATCCTGGTGGATCACAATGAGCTTTCCCAGACTGTGGACAATATCAATGAGGCGGAGATTTTGGAGATCATCGACCATCACAGGATCGGCAATCTGGAGACGATGCAGCCCATCGCGTTCCGAAATCAGCCCGTAGGCTGTACGGCCACCATTGTCTATCAGATGTATCAGGAACAGCAGGTGGAGGTACCAAAGGATATGGCGGGGCTTTTGTGCGCAGCCATCCTGTCGGATACGTTGATGTTTCGTTCCCCCACCTGCACTCCGGTGGACAAGGCGGCGGCCCGGGCCCTGGCGCAGATTGCAGGGATCGAGGTGGAGAAGTTTGCCATGGATATGTTCCGGGCGGGCAGTGATCTGAAATCCAAGACAGCCGAGGAGATCTTTTATCAGGATTTTAAGAAATTCATTGTGGGCGAGATGACTTTCGGCGTGGGGCAGATCAGTTCCATGGCGGTAGATGAGCTGAAGATGATCAAGGAGAGGCTGGAGCCGAATATGGAGCAGGAGTGCGGCAAGCACGGTATTCAGATGGTGTTTTTTATGCTGACGAATATCCTTGAAGAATCCACGGAGCTTCTGTGCTATGGGGCAGAGGCGGGAACTGTGATCCGGAACGCTTTCGGCCGGGAGGTGGTCGACGGGTCCTGTGTGCTGCCGGGGGTGGTATCCCGCAAAAAACAGTTGATCCCGGCCATGATGCAGGTACTGCAGGAGGCGTAGGGCGGCTTGCCCGGACGCCGCTGCTGCCTGCGGCCGGCCGAAAAGGAGAAAGAGAGGTTCTGTAAATTATGGCAAAACAGATCTGGAAACCCGGAAATATGCTGTATCCCCTGCCGGTGGTGCTGGTGACGGTGCGGGGCCGGGACGGGCGGGATAATGTACTTACGGTAGCGTGGGCGGGGACGGTGTGCACGAACCCGCCCATGTTGTCGGTCTCGGTAAGGCCGGAGCGGTATTCCCACAGGCTATTGTGTGAGACAGGGGAGTTTGGAGTGAATCTGACCACGGAAGCTTTGACCTGGGCTACGGACTACTGCGGCGTGAAGTCAGGGCGGGACGTGGATAAGTTTGCGGCGGCAAAGCTGCATAAGAGGGATGGTCTGAAGATTCAGGCTCCTCTGATTGAGGAGTCTCCCGTCAATATCGAGTGCAAAGTGAAAGATATCCTGCATCTGGGTTCCCATGACCTTTTTCTGGCCGATGTCAAGGCCGTCCATGCCGACGAGCGATATATGGATAAAAACAAAAAATTTGATCTCTCGATGGCCCGCCCGATCGTGTATTCCCACGGGGAATATTTTGCTCTGGGAAAGAAATGCGGCACGTTTGGTTACAGTGTGCGCCGGAACGGGAAAAAACGAGGCAAATAATCCGTTAATTAGAATTATATGGCATATATTCAGAAAATTTTAATATATTACATAAATAGTTAAAAAACGTTATAAACGTTGAAAAAATGAAACAAATATGTTACAATACTTTTAATCAATAGGGGAGAGAGAACCTTTCGTGCAATTGTATTGACGGAGTGTTAATAGGACTGTACAATATTGATGGGCAGCGCGGCTCGTGCGCAATGGTTCAGTTTAATTATGGAAGTAGTGCGCCGGTATCGTGAGATATCAGGGTGGAATATGTGAGAGGGCAAGGGGGGAGCCTGCCGTTTCATGGAGCTGCTGCGTAACTGTTGATGAGGGGTCAATATGATTTTTGATGTGGCCGCCCGGGGATTGGATGGCTGCATTTTATATGAATATGGATCTCATATTGTATGAGAGTGAACCAGAGGTGTGAAAATGGAACAATATGTAATCAGGGGCGGGAATCCGCTTGTTGGTGAAATTGAGATTGGGGGGGCTAAAAATGCCGCTCTTGCCATTTTATCTGCCGCAATTATGACAGACGAAACTGTGTGTATTGAGAATCTTCCCGATGTCCGGGATACGAATGTGCTGTTGGACGCGATCCGGAAGATCGGCGCCATCGTGGAGAGGGTGAACCGCCATACGGTGCGGATCAACGGATCTACCATCGGTGATTACAGCGTTGACTATGAGTATATCAAGAAAATCCGCGCTTCCTACTATCTGTTGGGCGCATTGCTGGGAAAATATAAAAGGGCGGAGGTGCCGCTGCCGGGAGGCTGCAATATCGGCAGCCGTCCCATCGACCAGCACCTGAAAGGTTTCCGTGCTTTGGGAGCTCAGGTGGACATTCGTCACGGAGCGATCTGTGCCAGTGCGGAGCAGGGCCTTTTCGGCCGCCATATTTATCTGGATATGGTTTCTGTGGGCGCTACTATAAATATCATGATGGCGGCTGCCATGGCAAACGGTTATACGATTCTGGAGAATGCGGCCAGGGAGCCCCATGTGGTGGATGTGGCCAACTTCCTAAACAGTATGGGCGCCAATATCAAGGGCGCCGGTACGGATGTGATCCGCATCCGCGGTGTGGAGAAGCTTCATGCGGCCAACTATATGATCGTGCCGGATATGATAGAGGCCGGTACTTATATGATCGGAGCAGCAGCCACGAAGGGCGACGTGCTGCTCAAAAATGTGATTCCGAAACATCTGGAGGCCATTACGGCTAAACTGATGGAGATCGGCTGTGAAGTGCAGGAGTTTGACGATGCCATCCGGGTCATCGCATCAAGGCGACTGAACCGCACCCACGTGAAGACGCTGCCCTATCCCGGTTATCCCACGGACATGCAGCCCCAGATTTCGGTGCTGCTGGCATTGGCCAGGGGTACGAGCATCGTGACGGAGAGTATTTTCGAGAACCGATTTAAATATGTGGACGAGCTGGCCCGTATGGGCGGCAGTATCAAGGTGGAGGGAAATACGGCCATCATAGACGGCGTGGACGGTTTTACCGGCGCCAGAGTCAGCGCACCGGATCTGCGCGCCGGAGCTGCCCTGGTCATTGCGGGGCTGGCGGCGGACGGCATCACGGTGGTGGATGATATCACCTATATTCAGAGAGGTTACGAAGATTTTGAGGTGAAACTGGCCAGCCTTGGCGCCGAGATTGAGAAAGTATTCAGTGAGAAAGAAGTACAGAAATTCAGATATCGGGTAGGATGATAAGTAAAACCCCCATGGCCGGATCGCCGGTCATGGGGGTTTGATCGTGCGCCCGGCGGCGGCCTGCGGACGATTTTCCCTTTATTCGTACAAGAAAACTGCGCACTCATAGGGCTTCAGTGTCAGAATTGCCGATATTTCTTTCCGGCCGTAGTTGGAGAGCAGTACGGTGCCGCTTTTTTCCGCAAACCTGCCGGGGATTTCATAGACGGTTTCCTGCTCCGAGAAACTGCATACCACCAGCAGAGCCTGTTCCTCCCGTGTCCGCAGATAGGCGTAGATCTCCTCACTGTCCGGCAAAAGCAGCCCGTAATCTCCATAGACGATGATGTCATATTGTCTGCGCAGGGCGATCAGTTTCCGGTAATAATGGAATACGGAGTCTTTCCGGGCTATCTGCTCTTTGGCATTGATCTGTGTATAATTTGGATTCACGGCGATCCAGGGCGATCCTGTGGTGAAGCCGGCCTGGGGGCCGTCATCCCATTGCATGGGCGTCCGGGCATTGTCCCGGCTCTTGTAGCTGATATAGTCAAAAGCATCTTTGCGGGAGAAAATCTCTTTTTCGGTCAGCTCCCGATAGGCGTTGATGCTCTCGATATCCCGGAATTCATTCGGGGAGGTAAAGGGATAATTGGTCATGCCCAGCTCTTCTCCCTGGTAGACGTAGGGGGTACCCTTGAGCATATGGAGGCAGGTGGCCAGCATCTTGGCGGATGCTTCCCTGTATTTCGGGCTGTCGTTTCCCATGCGCGAGAGCATTCGGGGCTGGTCATGGTTGCACCAGTACAGGCTGTTCCAGGCTTTCCCTTCAAGGCCTGTCTGCCATTTGCTCATGACTTCCTTGAGTTTGGTGAGCCGGATTTTGTCATGGTTCCACTTGAAGCTTTCCCCGCCGTCCAGGTCCATGTGCTCAAACTGGAAGACCATGTTCAGCTCCTCTCCCGAGGATGAGGCATATTTTTTAGCCTCTTCTACCGTGACGCCGGAGCATTCTCCCACGGTGATCAGGTCATATTTCGAAAGAACCTCCCGGTTCATCTCCTGCAGATATTCGTGCACCCGGGGCCCGTTTGCACAGTAGGGAGAAAAAATCCCATAACCGTTCTTGCCCACTTCCCCGTCGGGCAGCCCCGGTACTTTGGAGATCAGGCTGATCACATCCATGCGAAAACCGTCGATACCCTTGTCGCACCACCAGGTCATCATGTCATATACCCATTTCCGCACCGCGTCATTTTCCCAGTTCAGATCCGGCTGTTTTTTGGAAAACAGGTGAAGATAATACTGATCCGTGGCCTCGTCGTATTCCCAGGCGGAGCCGCCGAAAGAGGAGCCCCAGTTGTTGGGCGCCTTGCCGTCCTTCCCATCCCGCCAGATATAGAAATCCCTGTGGGGATTATCTTTGGAACTCCGGCTTTCGACAAACAGGGGATGCTCGTCGGAGGTATGGTTGACCACCAGATCCATCATGATTTTCAACCCCAGGCTGTGGGCCTTTGCAAGCATCCGGTCATAGTCCTCCATGGTGCCGAATTCTTTCATGACCGCCCGGTAATCGCTGATATCATAGCCCATGTCATCGTTGGGCGACTGGTAGATGGGACTTAGCCAGATCACATCGATCCCCAGTTCTTTTAAATATTCCAGCTTTGAACTGATTCCGTTCAGGTCGCCGATCCCGTCGCCGTTGCTGTCGCAGAAACTTCGGGGATAGATCTGGTATACTACGCTTTTTTGCCACCATTTTTTTTCTGCCATAATTGGTATTCTCCTTTCCTGTCAGATGATTTGAGAAACGAATTCTCCCATGAAGTCGGTTCCGGCCGTTTTCCGCAGCCGATCACAGAGTGCTTCCAAAATCGCCTCGTCAGAGGTTATTTTCTAAAAATCAGCGGGATTGTTCACTTTGATATCCTTGATTATAGATGCTGACGGATGGAATTGCAATATCTTTTTGGGTGAAAATATATTAACGGGCGGGGCCGTTGGTCGAGTAGACATACTCCGCACGGGGTATGTCTACTCGGCCGATTTGCTATATGCAGATGGCTCATTGACGAGATGGTACAGCCGGGTCATATGAGTTTGAAAACAGGAATAAGATATACAAATCTCTGTGGGTGGAGAAATCTTTTGAAAATCATTGCCGGAATATCGGATCTTTTGATCCCTCTTTTGATTTTGTACATTGTGGGCTATGGCGTATTGCAGAAGATCAACTGCTACGACGTTTTTGTGGGCGGCGCAAAGGAAGGGTTGGGAACGGCGGTGAAGATCCTGCCCACTCTGGTGGGGCTGATGGTGGCGGTGGGCGTCCTGCGGGCGTCGGGTTTTCTGGACACGCTGGCCGGGATATTTGGCCGGGTGACAGAGCCTTTCGGTTTCCCGGCGGAACTGGTGCCTCTGGGGTTTGTGCGGCTTTTTTCTGCCAGTGCGGCGGTGGGGATGCTGACGGATCTCTACAGCCAGTTCGGGACGGATTCCTCCATCGGGTTTACGGCTTCCCTGATGATGTGCTGCACAGAGACGGTATTTTATACCATGAGTGTCTACTATATGGCCGTCGGGGTGCGGAAAAGCCGCTGGACTCTGCCGGGAGCCCTTGTTGTTTCCGTGGCCGGTATAGCCGCCAGTGTGGTGCTGGCAGGGATGCTGGTGTAGGCGCGGTGTCCGCATATTAATGCCGTTGTCAGGCATTCGCGGAATGGAAAAAACTCCTTTGTGACGAGAATCCCGGTAATTGAATTCTTATCACAAAGGAGTTATTTTTCTGTCATAATGTATTCTTTTATGTTGCAATTATTCACAGATTACCCCCATCTGCGAACGATCTTGCGAACCCAAATCCTTGTATAGAACCGCTCAGTACAACTATCGGCACAAGTCTTTCGATTCTTTAGGGCAAAAAATCATTTATTACCTTCTTTAATTACTATCGGCACATTCCCCGGATTCATTAGGATAAAAAATAATTTTATTTTATTCGGATAATTCTTTTCGGCATCGGAGATCCGGGTCATTATACTTTTTCTGACAGATTTTGTCAACGAAACAGGAAAGATGCCGCATATGAAATGCATGGATTCCGGCGATACGCGCAATATCTTTTCCGGCGTTGTCCGGATTCCATTTCTATTGTGGGTCAGAAAAATGGTCAGGAGGGTACGAAAATGCCAAGACGAGGTGAAAACATCAGGAAACGAACGGATGGAAGATGGGAGGGAAGGTACTACGTCAGGGAAGCACAGACGGGCAGGCGTATTCAGCGCTCCGTATATGCGAGGACATACGGAGAGACAAAAGAAAAGCTCTACAGTGCAAAGAAAAAAATGGGAGAAGCTCAAGGAGCGGCAAAACGGCAGGATGCGCAGGGCCATGTATCGGAAATCAATTTCAGTACGGTGGCAGAAGAATGGCTCACCGTTGTGGGGAGAGAGAAGAAATATGCCACTTACATAAAGTACCGTATGATCTACGACAAGCATATTCGGGAAAAAGTGGGGATGACCGCGGTCTCCGAACTGGACAGGGAGGCCCTGTCAGTCATTTTTCGGGACGAAGGACAGGCCGCATGGTCGGATAGCCTGCAAAAAAGCATCTCCTGCGTGCTGCACCAGATACTTTCCTATGGAGTATCTCATTTTCATGCAGATGAGGTTTCCTGCCCCTGTCCGCGACATAAGACAGGGGTAAAACCCGTGGAGGTCTTAAATTCGGCGGAACAGGCACGGCTGCTGCAGTATCTGTATGGGGAAATGGATCTCTGCAAACTGGGCATTGTGATCTGCATTTCCACCGGCCTGCGTCTGGGGGAAATCTGTTCGTTGAAATGGAAAGATATTGACCTGGAGGGGAAAATGCTGTGTGTCAATTCCACGGTACAGCGGATCACCGTGGAGGGACAGGAGAAGAAAACGGCGCTCCTTGAAGGGCCCCCAAAAAGCTCATTTTCCAAACGGGAAATCCCTCTGTCGGAGGCGCTGGCAAAACTTTTGGCTCAATATTATAGCGATACAGATAAATATGTGCTCAACAAGAGCAAACCTATGGAGCCGCGCACTTATCAGAATAAATTTCACCGGTATCTCATGCAGGCCGGGGTGAGAAAAGCCAACTTTCATGCGCTTCGCCATACCTTTGCCACAAACTGCATCGACGGCGGGGCGGATGTCAAGAGCCTCAGCGAGATATTGGGGCATTCGGATGTGAAGATCACTCTGAACCGCTATGTCCATCCCACTGTAGAAATCAAACGCCGGCATATGAACGCTTTGGCTTCCATTTATGGTCAATTAGTGGGTCAGAAGTGACAGGGAAGGCCGTATTTGCCCGTAAAATCCGGGAACCTTCGCAGATGGGGGTATTCTGCGAAATTCCAAAAGGTAGTGGAGATGATGGAAATACGGCCGGGAACCACCTGCAAGACCGTCTGTCAGTACAGCAGGGAGCCGGTTCCTCCGGAGGATATGGCAAAGTTCCGGGAGATCGCGGCGGATTATGGTAAGGTGAAAAATTACGTGTACGCCCGTTACGGTGGAGTAGGCGGCCTGCTCAAGATTTATCCCGGCTATACGGTTCAGAATGAAATGACGGCCAGTGGGCTGAGGGCAGAACTCTCTCTTCCGTCTGTATATTTCTATCTGGCTGTTTTTGAGGCCCTGGGTGACATAAAGGCCCAGTGGACGGGGACAAAAGCAAAGATCCTGAAAACAGTCGGACAGAATGAGAATTTTTCTCCGGAAGAGAAGCATTATCTCCGTTTTCTGCTGAAGGCCTCCAATGCCTTTGAGGCGGCGGTGAATCAGAGGCCCATCCGTCTGCCGGGGAAACTGCAGGCCAGGCTGGAAGAGGTAGCGGCCCGGGTGGATGCGGAGAAGCTGCACCGATACCTGCGGCGGTTGGTGAGAAAATATCACACAAAGCCTCAGAAAACCAGTGCGGCAACGGGGTTTTCCATCGCGGAACGGGCTTACCGCTACGGAGACCACGGTATCTATATATCTACCAAGCAGAGCCGGAAACGGATCTTCGTGCCCCTGACGGATAACAACAGCTATAAGAATCAGTTGTATATCCGCCTGTATCCCGAAAGATCCGCCATAGAGATCCGGGTGCCCGTCTATGTGGCGGTACAGAGCCATGAGGATTATACCGGTGAGATTGGGCTGGCCATGGGGATGTTCACCATGCTGACAACCCACGAGGGCCACAGCTACGGCGGCAGGCTGGGCGAATACCAGACGGCATATGCCGAGTGGATGCGAAACCAGACCATGAGCTACAGCCGCAACCGGGCCGACAATCCCGGCAGGAAGAAATACAACGCAAAAAAGCGGCGGTATGTGGAACAGATGCACAGTTATATCAACCACGAACTGAACCGTTTCCTGCGGACAGAAAAGCCGCGGATCGTCTATATTCCCAAACTGCCCCGCCCCAAACCGAACGGTGTGGATAAAAGGATTAACAACAGCGTCACAATGTGGCAGAGAGGATATATCCGGGAGCGGCTGAGGCAGAAATGCCGGGAGCAGTCTGTGGAATATGTAGAAGTGTGGGGGAAGGGCATTAGCCGCGAGTGCTGCCGATGCGGTGCACCGGGAAAGAAAAAGGACGGTGTGTTTAGCTGTCCGGGGTGTGGCTATGAGGCAGAGGAAAAGGTCAATACGGCCGGGAATGCATGGAAACGAGGCCGGGAAAAAGAGCAGGAAAGCTAATAAAAGATCATTGGAACAGCGGTTCGGATAAATGCCGGCAAATAGCCGGGATTTCACCGGGGAAACGGGCGGGAAGGTTCGGGCAGTTTTACGGCTCCTACAAAACGCTCTTTTCCATAACCGGACCGGGCAGCGGTTCTGGATATAGAAAAAGAAGAACGGCATTAGAAGGCAAGGATCCTTTTGGATATTGCGCATTGGGTATGCCAGGACCTCGGGAACACGAAAGACCGTGACGTACCGGGGAGCGAAGCGGCACTGCCGCCGCATCTGTGGGTTTTAAGAGATATAAAACAGATGTCCAATATGTTTTATTTAATAATGTTGTAACTGTTGATCAGTTTTACGATTTGAAGGTGAAAAGATTCATGATAAGAAAAAAAGCTCGGCGATTGATAGCACCGGTCTTGGGAATTGTGGTGACTCTTATATGCCCTGCAGAAATCTTTGCTGAAAAATCCATCCTGGATCATGTAGCCCAGAAAGCGGAAATACCTGCAGCACAAGCAGAAGAGGACGGGCAGAAACAGCTGCCGCAGGTGATCCTTCCAACGAATACAGAGAATATATTCGATTTTATACTGGATCCCCAGCAGTTGATTGAGGAGACGGGCGCAGTAACCTATAACGGCGAAAAATTTGAGCCGGGCGCTTCGCTATTCTTTAAACGGTCGGATGGCGGAGTGGAAGAGGATTACAGCAGCAGCAGCGACAAAATAACGATCATTAATAAAGGCTCTGCGGCGGTAGACGTGGTATTGACGGCAAAAATGTCTTCTCTGGACGGAATTGCAATGACGGAGGACCCGGAATTCCAGGATGACACAAGACCGAGTCTTTATCTGGCTTTGACGGATGGGGAACAGATTGTGCCTTTGGACAGTGGCGATGGCGTGGATATCCAGGCTTCGGTTCCGGCCGCAGATGGGGAAAACGAATATTCATTTCAGCTGATAGGAGCGACGAATACGAAGGGCGATTGGGCGGCGATAAAAGCTGCGAAACCCAAGGTGACGGTCACATGGCGTATCATCTGCCATGGAGAAGCCGGGGAAATGGGAGATGAATTTGGAGCGGACAGAGAGCTGCCGGAAAATGGGGAACCGGTAGAGAACCCGCAGGATATCTCAGGCATAGAACCGCCTGTTATTTCGCCGGTAGAAAGTAGTGCTGAATGATTCGAAGACAATGTTAAATTTGATATTAAAGGGCGGGAGCTCCGTACTTTAATATAAACCCGGAGGTGCAAAGTATGAGCGAAGAGAATCCAAATCAAGATGAAAAGAAGGGGGGGAAGAAAACAGCTGGCATTGTTATTCTTGTCCTTGTCATTCTGGTGTTGGCAGGCATAATCATCTATCTGTTGCTGTTCCGCAGAGCGGATGAGAAAGAACGGCGAAATGAAGTCGTTACTCCTGATAATGTGGGGGAGATTATTGGACAGATGGAGGAAGCTGAGTTTGTGGAACCTGGATACTATACCGTGACAATGAATTATGACTGGCATTTTGCGACAGGCGATGCAGTTTCTTCGGATGCCTATGTGGAAAATCTGGTGGAGAATACAAATGCTGTGTATTTCGACCTGTTTCTGGCAAGTGATGAGGAAAATGCAATCTACAAATCACCCGTTATTCCGGTGGGCGGCAGATTGCAGGATATAGCGTTGGATACAAAGCTGGATGCCGGAACGTATGATTGTGTGGCGGTATATCATCTGGTGGATGATGATCAAAATACGATCAGTACACTTCGGGTAACCGTTACCGTAATTGTAGAAGGGTAGCGGCGAAAAAGTGAATTTAACATGATACATGTTAAATAAAGAAACAAAAAACAAAAAAGGAATCAAGGAGGTTTTAAGTATGAAGCTGAAAAAGCTTATGGCGGGAAGTCTCGCAGCGGCAATGGTAGTAGGGAATGGTATGACGGTTTTGGCATCGGATGCGAGCAGTGCAACCGGTACAGGTTCGGCGTTTGACCATGTAAACAAAGAGGTCACGAGCGTGACTCTTCCGACCACTGCAGAGGTTGCAAATGTATTTAACTACTATGTCGATCCGGAGCGTCTGATCAACAGCGCAGAGACTCTGACAGATGGAACGGCCGTGGATAAAAACAATGACGGCGTGTATTTTGCCCATCCGGGAGCAGCTGAGGTACCTGCTACACCCGCATCGGTAACAGCGTTTTCACTTGCAGGGGGTACCATAGATCAGACCACAGATGCTGATTCTGATGATAATCCGGACGTAACCATTACACTTGGCGACACTACTATAACAGCAACTACCCTGACATATGATGGTTCTGATTGGAAGGATGGTGATAGTAATACGGTGAGCGTGACGATTAATGCTGCAACGGCACCAACGTTACAAAATGGTGATACCATTACTGTTAGTCCATATGTAGCCGGAACACCGGCCGGAGCAGCAACATACAGCAGCACCAGCGAGGCCGTTGAGTTTGAGGGAAGAAACAGTGTAGATGTAGACGTATCTGTTACGGCGACAGTGGCGGCGACAGCCGGCGGGAAGGATATTGCTATTGTAAGTAGTGCAGATGAACTTGCAGCAGCAACAACACCGGCTCTTCTTATGACATTGACAGTGGGCAGCGACAGCAAAGCAATCACATCCGATGCCGCTGGTGTGAAAGCGACAGCGACGGTTGTGGGAAAACCGAACAATTTTGCCGTTACAGCTAACACCTCAACGAACAAATTTGAGTATGACGTTCGGACGAATACGGATACAGAAAATGGCGGAACAGCGCTTGACGCATGGGATTCAACCACATTGACGCTTTCCGGAAAAACCAATCAGAAAGATGTTTCGGCAGACGGTATGACGGCTCCGCAGATTAATCTGACATGGACGATTGGAAAACATCAGACAACTCCGCCGGCTCCGACGTATACGGAGGAGACGGCATATGGTACTTGGGGCGGAAATGATTTGTGGCTTGCGAAAGATTCCAGCGACGGTTTTTCGTCAAACTCTTTAACGGTAGAAGTTTCTGATGGAGGAACCAACTATACAGCGCTTGCGTCAGACAAATATAGTGTAAATGATGCTAACTGGGTATCTGTATCATGGGATAATATTGCGGAAGCTCTTGGTGGAGAACCGAGCGGGACAGTATATATCAGAGTTACAGATGGAACAACAAGGTACACATTTACAAATAACTAAAGAATGAAAATGTATGTTTACGGTGCGGGTTTGAAAAGAAAAATCACATCGTAAAGTATAAGATTTAAGGTTTCCCTATATAGGAGTAACCGTTATGGTTTGTAATACATTTTTATTGATTACAGGCGGAGGGACGGCCCTCCGCCTGTATGGTTTCATTTTTTAATATAGGCATATATTTATAGAAGATATATTTTTAGAAATTAGCGGCCTAGTGTCTTGTCCCGTTCACTTTCAGCAAAATGACGCAGGATGAATTTTCATTCTGCAAGACAGCGGAGGGAAACGATGCGGTGGCATCGTTGACCGACAACAACGCAGCAGATGGAAATTCAGACAAGTCATTTTGCGAAATATGAGCGGTACAAGACACCAGTCCAATAAGCTTCCGATAACGACGGATTTCAGTCTGGTGCAGCCTTTACACGCATTATCCGCCTCCGTTTGACACGACAAACCCTCTATGCTAAAATAGCCCTGATTTTTAGACAATTCCCAAACACACGAAAGGATGAATGCAATGCCAAAGTTAAATGAAAATTTCCTGCGGATCCAGAACAGCTATCTCTTCTCCGAGATTGCCCACCGCACGGCCGCTTATGTGGAGGCAAACCCTGACAAACCGATCATCCGGCTGGGTATCGGCGACGTGACGAAGCCCTTGACCGGCACGGTCATCGCCGCCCTTCACGAGGGTGTGGACACCATGGCCGACGCGGCTACTTTCAAGGGCTACGGCCCGGAGCAGGGTTATGACGAGGCGAGAAACGCCATCTCCGCCTATTACAGGAAAAACGGCGTCGATGTTGAGCCGGAAGCCATCTTTGTCTCCGACGGCGCAAAAAGCGACACCGGCAACATCACGGATCTGTTCGGTCACGACAATGTGATCCTGATCCCCGACCCGGTCTATCCCGTCTATGTAGATTCCAATATCATGTGCGGCAATTCCGTCACCTACATCAGCGGAAACGCCGGGAATGACTTCCTGCCCATGCCCGACCGCAGACAACATGCGGACATCATCTATATCTGTTCACCGAATAATCCCACCGGAGCCTGCTATAATAAGGAACAGTTACAGGAGTGGGTGGACTATGCTCTGGAAAACGAGGCCGTGATCCTGTTTGACTCTGCCTACGAGGCTTTCATCAGCGATCCTGCACTGCCCCGAAGCATCTTTGCCATCAAGGGAGCTAAAAAATGCGCCATAGAGTTCTGCTCCCTGTCAAAGACCGCCGGTTTCACCGGCACCCGCTGCGGCTACACCGTAGTGCCGAAAGAGCTGGTATTTAAAGCATCCACCGGCGAGGAAATGTCCCTAAACGCCATGTGGAACCGCCGCCAGTGCACCAAATTCAACGGGGTGCCCTATGTGGTCCAGCGGGGGGCCGCGGCCATTTACACCCCAGAGGGCCAGACCCAGATCATGGCCAATATCGACTACTACCGGGCCAACGCCAAGGTCATCCGGGAGGGCCTGTCCGCCGCCGGCCTCACCTGCTTCGGCGGGGTGGACGCCCCCTATATCTGGCTCAAGACCCCCGGCGGCATGGGCTCCTGGGAGTTCTTCGACCGGGTGCTGGACCGGGCCAACGTGGCTACCACCCCCGGCGCCGGC
>DPJQ01000173.1:23656-23825 GCA_003542935.1 Lachnospiraceae bacterium
GGAACCGCCGCCAGTGCACCAAATACAACAGCACGGCCTACATCATCCAGCATGCCGCCGCCGCCGTCTTCACCGACGAGGGCATGGCCCAGTGCCGGGAAAATATCGCCTACTATCAGAAAAACGCCCGGCTGATCGCCGACACCCTGTCTGACCTGGGCATTCGTTT
>DPJQ01000173.1:23954-24158 GCA_003542935.1 Lachnospiraceae bacterium
TTCGGCCCCAGCGGGGAGGGCTACGTCCGCCTCACCTCCTTCGGAGACGCGGAGGCCACCAGGACTGCCGTGGAGCGGGTGTGCGGCATGTTCAAGTAAATAAAGCAGGCAGCCGCTCATCTGAGCGGCTGCTTTTCTGCCGGGCAATAAAAAATCTCCTGTGTCCGGCACAGGAGATTTTCAGCCATATTCCATTACACAGCG
>DPJQ01000024.1:0-3630 GCA_003542935.1 Lachnospiraceae bacterium
GCGCTCTAGCCAAGCTGAGCCACACCCCGACGGGTTTGCATGTCTTAGTATACAGAAAATTGCCGACAGCAGATTCTCTGCAACGACTCAATCCTCGCTCAACGCACGACTTATTGTACTACAGGGCGGAGGGGTTGTCAATGATTTTTTTCGATCCGCCCATGATACAAATTTACCTGTAAAAGCAAACCGCCCCTTTCGCTTTCCCATACATCCTGGTATACTGAATATCAAAATCCTTTACAGTTTTTACACGTACACTTCCCTCTTTAATTTTTTGGTTTTTCCCCTTTTTGTCTTTGTACGTTTCAGAGTAACTCTCAGAATAGTAAACCTTTCCATTGATGACTGCATGAATAAACACAACATGGCCTGCACCCGGTTTTTTGTTGGTAGCTCCATACTGGTGGGTATAGCTGATCAGGATATTTGATACATTCTTTCCGTATTTTTTCACAACATCCGCAAGGCGGTACCCCTTTAATTTTACTTTCTTATAACCGGTTGACGTTTTTCCTGTTTTTACATTGCCAAAAAATTTATTTCCGTTACCATTACAATCTCTGTCTTTCTTCTGATTTATAATACCAAGAGCGGCTAACTGATACCGGACATACGTTCCGCACCAGCCATTGAAAGAAGACATACCGGACATTTTACGTGCCTTCGCATATGCATTCCTGATCTGAGCTTGTACTGCTTTTACCTTATTTTTTGAAGATATCCCGTTATTCGACGGCGACGGTTCCTGTTCTTCATTATCGGACGGCGACGGTTCCTGTTCTTCGTTATCGGACGGCGACGGATCTGTTCTTTCTGCCGAGAATGCGCTACATGCCCAAAGCTGGTATCCACGACCAGTATACTTTTGAACAGATACATTTGCCCCGTTTTTACTGCCGGCCGCTGTCAGACACAAATCATTATTGTTTGCAGAACGGATAACGTACGCGTTCTTGGAATCCTCGTATGTCACAACCCATCTCTGGGTAGAGTCCCCTGTTTTCGTCCACGTGCATACATTATTCCCATCCTTCGCTGAACCGGCGGTGTACACATTTAACGCTCTTTTTTTGGCGCAGCGGGGAACGATGACATAACTCGACCCGCTTTTAACAAACTGAAATTCCTCCCCGCCGGTTCCGTCCGCTTCCCAAAGCGTAATATTGGCATTATTCGCGGAACTGTTAGCATACACATTGAGGTATTTATTTCCGGAGCCAACATTCTTGATTGTATAATACTTATCTGTAGCCACAGTTACAGCATAGGATGCAGTAGCGGCGTTGATGCCGGTTGTGCCCAGCGACACACACATCGCCAGTGCGAGTACGAAAGATAAAACTTTCTCTTTCACAAAAACTCTCTTTTTCATAGTTATAATCTGCCTTTCTGCAACAGGCGCTTTCGCCCAAAATAGTATTTGCCATACCATTCTCATATATATTCTGTAAATTATGATAGCACAAATATTGCCGGACATCAATTTCTTTCCAGTGCGTATGCGGATAATGTATACCTTCATTTTTCCTCATATCGATATTTCCACAAAAACCTCCCTGTCAATCCGCACACCTTCCCGGGATACCGCGCAGTCCATAGCCCGTATATGTACCCCTTTCTCTTTTGCCTCCCTGAGCGCCTCGCCAAACTCCCGGTGGGTTTGCCAGTTCGGCGCCATCCTGGTGACTCCTTTCATCTGGATCACGAAAAGAATCCACGCCTCATAACCCTGGCCGGCAGCCTGTATCAGCTCCCGCACATGTTTGACGCCCCTCTCCGTGGGCGCGTCGGGAAATCGGGCCGTACCGCCGTCATTTAGAGTAACCCCCTTGACCTCCATAAATGCCCGCTTTCCTGCATATTCAAAATACAAGTCGAACCGGGACTGGCCGAAAGTTTTCTCTCTTTTTAGACAGGTAAGTTCTCCGAAGGCTCCGCCCGCGAGCCACTCCTCCGCCAAAGCATTCGGCAGCTGGGAATCGATGCTGACCATCTGCCCGTCTTTGAGCACCGCCACCAGATCCCAGGCAGTCTTCCGGTTAGGATTTTGTGCCTTTTCCAGAAAAACAGAGGCCCCCGGAAGCAGGAGCTCTCCGAGCCGCCCTGTATTCTTCACATGTACTGTCTCCTGAGAGCCGCCAACCATCACCTCCGCCGAGAAGCGATTATTTCGTTTTATAAATGAAGCATCTACGAGTTTCGGATACTGCATGTCATTATCTCCAATCCTGCGCAGACAGGGCGCAGCAAAATCCGCACGGCCTCACCCCTTCTGCGCCTCGATCTGTTCTGCCAGCTCGGTCAGGTAGACCCACCGCTCCATCTTTTCCTCCAGGGCCGCTTTAGTCTGTTCCTGTTCCTCCATGAGCTGGTTCAGCCGCACGAAATCGCTGGCCGCCAGACTCACCTGTCGTTCCAGATCCTCCAGTTTCTCCTCCAGCGCCGCAATATCCCCGTCAATCGTCTCGTACTCCCGCTCTTCCTTGTAACTGAAACGGAGTTTCCTTTGATGGGGCCGGGTCTGCGGTATCTTCTCCTTTTTCTTTTCCGGCAAAGTTTGTTTTTCTCTTTCAGGGTGACGCAGCCGGTATGCCTCCAGGTAATCGGTGTAGCCTCCTTCATACTGCTCCAACACGCCGTTCTCCCCGAAAGCGAAGATCCTGTCCACCACATTATCCAAAAAATACCGGTCATGGGACACCGCAATCACAATGCCGGAAAAAGAATTCAGATAATCCTCAAGAATCGTCAGCGTAGGGATATCCAGATCATTGGTGGGTTCATCGAGAACCAGCACATTAGGCGACTCCATCAGCACCTTCAAAAGACAGAGCCTCCGCCTCTCTCCGCCCGAGAGCCGTGACACCGGTGTATACTGCATATCCGGTGGAAACAGGAAGCGTTCCAGCATCTGGGAGGCGCTGATCTGCCCCTCCCTCGTCTGGATATATTCCGCCACATCCCGGATGTAATCGATCACCCGCCGACTGTCATCCATATCCCTCACCTCCTGGGCAAAATAGCCCATACGTATAGTATCGCCGATCTCCACAGTTCCCTGATCCGGAGCCACAGAGCCCATGAGGATGTGCAGCAGCGTGGATTTACCACAGCCGTTGGGCCCGATGATGCCTAACCGCTGATTTTTCAGCACGATATAAGAAAAATCCGAGATCAGCGTCCGTCCGCCGAAGCTTTTTGTGATATGGGAAAATTCCACGGTCTTGCGCCCCATCCGCGTCCCCACGGAACCCATCTCCACTGTTTGCTCCTGCACCGGCGCGGCGCCGTTTTTCAGGGCTTCCAGCCGTTCCAATCTGGCACGCTGTTTGGTGGAACGGGCACGGCAGCCCCTTTTCGCCCACTCCAGTTCCATGCGCATCACACTCTGGCGCTTCCGCTCCGTGGCCAGCTCCATCTCCTGCCGTCTCGCCTTCCCCTCCAGGAAGCCGGAATAGTTGGCTTGATAGCTGTACAGCTTCCCATGGTCGATCTCCAGGATCCGGTTGCTCACGCGGTCAAGAAAATACCGATCGTGGGTGACCATGATCACCACGCCCCGGTACTGTATAAGGTAATCCTCCAGCCAGGCCACCATCTCATTGTCCAGGTGGTTGGTGGGCTCGT
>DPJQ01000024.1:3944-18770 GCA_003542935.1 Lachnospiraceae bacterium
AGGTGGTTGGTGGGCTCGTCCAGAGCCAGCACGTCGGCGGGCTGCACCAGCGTACGGGCCAGGGCCACTCTCTTTTTCTGGCCGCCGGAGAGATGGGCCACCGGCTCCCCATAGTCCGTAAAACCCAGCCGGTTCAGGATCCGTTTTCCCTCAGCCTCCAGATCCCAGCCGTCCCCGGCCTCCCGGCCCGTCACGCAGGACAGCACGGAAGCCCCCTCCGGAAAAACCGGGTTCTGGGGAAGACTGGCGACCCGCAGATTGCTCTGGCATACGACATGCCCGTTGTCCGGCTCGCCAAGTCCCGCTGCAATTTTCAGGAACGTGGATTTTCCGGTGCCATTCACACCGACGATTCCGATTTTTTCTCCTTTTTCTATCCCGCAGGATACGTCGTCGAGAACCATCCGATCCCCGAACAGTTTACTCACATGTTCAATACTCAGTATACTCATTTTCCCAAAAATATATATTTCACATAGTCATACATGGCTTCTTCGCCATCCTGTGCCAGAATCGTTAAAATATGCTCCAGTTGCCGTTTCGTCCTCTCATGGACAAACCACAGCTTTTTCTTGTTTTTCAGAAAATACTGCAGTGGCATCTGGTTCGTATACTTTTCCTTATTATAGATCTGTGAGGCACTGATTCGGTCCATGGCCATCTCCGCCACGTACCGTCTCGGCATCGGCGCCCCCACCAGGGCCTCCATCTTTTTCTCCGACTCGTAATCGATCCAGTACTCGTAATGGTGGCGGTTACGCCCCTTATGATGGAGCCAGGCAGTGGATACGCCGATATCCTCCCGCTCCGCGTTATTGGGGCTGCGGATCCCCTCGTAGTAACGGCAGCCCACACGGAATTCTGTCCAGGAATATTTGGACAGGTCGTGCAGCAGCCCCTGTTTGTACAGCCCGACGCGGAAACATTTTTTCATAACCAACATCTTATGGGCCGTGATCGTCCGAAAATGTGCAATTGCGTTTATCATCATTTTATGCCTTGCTTTCCTCTATTTTTTCCGACACATCCACCCCGTCCACATCCGGACGGGCACAGAGTATCTTAACACTTCGTGCCTCAAGCCGAACCATTTTCTGATCGTCCGTCTCCGGTTCCTCTCCCTGGGCTCTGTACACTTCTGCATCGGCAGTATCCGCCATCGTACACCATTTCAGCCCTTTCGGCAACCGGGGCAGCGCATAAAATGCCTCCTGCCAGTACATATTGTAGACCACATAGAGAAATGATTCCGTCTCTTCCGGCACATAGGCTCCGTTGTAGAGCATACCTACGCCCCGGCTGGACGGATCCGTCTCCACATACCAGGCACGGCTGCCGTGGTAGGACAGATCAGGCGCCCCGAGAGATTTATAATCCATGTTTTTAGGCCGCGGATGCATGTGAAAGACCGGATGTGCTTTCCGAAAAGCGATCGTTTCCCTCACAAACTGTAGGAAGTCCTGATCCCGCTTTTTTTTGCTCCAGTCCACCCAGCCCACCGGATTGTCCTGGCAGTAAGCGTTATTGTTGCCCTGCTGGCTGTTTCCCTGTTCATCGCCGGCATACAGCATCGGTGTCCCCTGGGACAAAAGAAGCATCAACATCGCATTGCGCATCAGCCTGCCCCGAAGCTCCAACACCGATTTTTTGCGGGAAGGGCCTTCCTCACCACAGTTCCAGCTATAATTCTGGGCACTGCCGTCCCGGTTCCCTTCTCCGTTATCCTCATTGTGTCTGTAATCGTAACAGACCGTATCCGCCAGCGTGAAGCCGTCATTATTGGCCACATAGTTCACCACACCGAAGCTGTCCGGATTCCTCCGATTCACTTCTACAAACGACTGTACCATGTCCTCGTCGCCTTTTAAAAACCGGCGCACACAGCACTGAAAACCTATATCCGTCACCAGGACATTTTTCGTTTCCGGCTTTCTGCCTGCGAAAAAACGTTCCTCTGCCCACGGAAGAATCAAGCGGGTCCTGGTAAACATTGGATCCCGCACCAGGTCTTCATAAGAGATATTTTCTCCCAACACGCAGAAACCGTCCACGCCGTACTCCCGTTTCCAGTGATACAATGCCCTGCGGATCAGCAACATGTCTACATCACTGCCGAAAAAAAAGTCCATATAACATTCCAGACCCGCATCATGGAGTGCATTCACCATATCGGAAAATTCCCGCCGGGGATTTTTCGTAGCGCAGTAAGAGGCTTTAGGAACAAAATAATAGCCTCCTGTATACCCCCAGTAATTCACCCGCTGATTTTCCTGCCCCGGCGGATCGTATTTTCCCTGCCCTTTTTCACCTTTTTCCAGAAAATCGTAAGCCGGCATCAGCTCCACAGCCGTGACACCCAGGGAACAGAGATAGGGAATTTTCTCCCGAACGCCCTGGAATGTGCCTTTTTTCTTTGCCCCCGACGTGCGCTGCCGGGTAAAGCCGCGCACATGCAGCTTATAGATCACCGTGTCCTCCGGGGGGCGAAGCTCCCGTTCCGGCCGATATGGCTCCGATCGCTGATAGCCACAGCGCACCCCGCCGCCTGTCTCGCCGAAAATCTCCCGCCCGTGGATCGCCACCGCATAGGGATCCTGCTCCACCCTGCCGTCCAGTATGAAATTGTAATCCCAGGGAAATGTTTTAAGTCCCGGAAAAACAAGAGACGCATATTCGCCGCAAAAGCTTTCCGGGGGATAGTCGATCTGCTGTAAAATCTCATTGGTTCCTTTTTTATACAGAAGCAGGCTGACCTTGTCGGCATCCTTCGCCCATACAGCCGCCTGAAAACCTTCCACTGTCCTCGTGATACCGGGTATACCTGAAAAACCGGGTCTGCTGTCCTCAATCCTTTGTGCCAAATCTGTTCCCTCCCGTTCTCTGATGGTCGTCCTCTTTAGTTTTCCAAATCCCGCTAACTGTTCCTTTCACAGGTCGATGTCCAGCTCTATGGGACAGTGATCGGATCCTTCTATGCCGGTATGGATCTTTGCGTCCACGAGTTTTTCTCTCAGGCATTCCGAAACACAGAAATAATCGATACGCCAGCCCGCGTTTTTCTTTCTGGCCTGAAAGCGGTAACTCCACCAGGAATATACTCCCTCCAGATCAGGATTGAAATAGCGCCATGTATCGATAAATCCGTTGTCCAATAAATAGGAGATTTTTTCTCTTTCCTCGTCGGTGAATCCTGCGTTTTTCCTGTTTGTCTTCGGATTTTTCAGATCGATCTCCTGATGGGCCACATTGAGATCCCCACAGAACACGACCGGCTTGTCCTGCTCCAGCTTCTTCAGATAGGCAAAAAAATCATCCTCCCACTGCATACGGTAATCCAGACGGGCCAGCTCATTCTGGGAATTGGGTGTGTACACGGTGGCCAGATAGTATTCCGGATATTCCAACGTGATCAGACGGCCCTCATGGTCATGGATATCGATACCCATGCCGTAGCGGACATCCAGAGGCTTCTTTTTCGTAAAGACCGCCGTACCGGAATAGCCCTTTTTATCCGCATAGTTCCAGTATGCCTGATAACCGGGCAGATCCAGATCGATCTGTCCGGCCTGTAGTTTACTCTCCTGTATACAAAATATGTCCGCATCCAACTCCGCGAACCGCTCCTTGAATCCTTTGGTGACGCAGGCTCTCAGGCCATTGACGTTCCACGATATCAGCTTCATTCCTGTGTGTCCCTCCTGTGCCATGTTCACATGTATATATTCTGAAACATTATATCATATTTCCTGCCCGTCTGAAACCCCTGCTTTATATTTATCTCTTCTTATTCCTTATTGTAACAAAAAAAGATGGATAGCACCATCTTTTGTTTTAACACTACTATTTCACTCATCCGGCGTCCAGTGGAGATACATCCTGCGGCATTCCGGGGACAACATCCTGTCTGACCTCATTTTCGCCCTGCAGACTTTCTCTTTCCGCCTTTTCTTCCGCCTCTTCCCCGTCTCCTTCCGTCACCGGCTCCACATGCCAGGTGACAGTAACCGTGGGATGGACAGACAGATCATCCCACTCCGCATTCGGACTGCATGCTCCCGTCAGTCCGAAAGAATAAACTCCTGAATCCAATTCGCAATTGATGGACGTTTCCCCGTCCGCAGATATCGGCCGTTCATTCCCCCGGTCATCCACAAGGGCAAGATAGACTTCGGGCTCTCTGCTGTCTGGCAGATCGCCGTTTGCAGCCATACGGATGCCTTTCAGCCCACGAACCGATGCGGATACGGTCACGACGACCGGCACATCTCCCTGATTTTGCACTGCCAGCCGGTCGCTGTTTCTTGAAAAATCATACTTTCCTTCCTTATTGTGAAAAAGAATCGTGGCGTCTTTCTCAACTTTTCCTCCGCCATACCGCATGGCATCGGTCTCGTAGACCAGCCCGCAGGGGTCAAGAATGAAATCAAAAGGCGATTCTTCCTCTGCTGCGACAACGGGAAGCTTGACAGAAACGACATCTGTTTTGTCTGCTTCCGCGGGCAATGTGGTTCCTTTGTCCGGTTTCACGGGAGAGACGTCAGCGTCTTTCGCCATGGCAGCGTTCGCAGAGAACAGAAGCGCTGCTGCTGTTGCGGCCGCTGTAATTCTATACCTCAACAGACTTTTTCTATTTATTTTGCACATAGATGACTCCCTCCTGTTTATTGGATTATACATGACACTATTATTGCTGTGGGGCAAATGGCTATTATATCGAAACTATGACGGATATACAAGGTCAGATTCTTCCCCGGCCAATCCAAAAGCATTCATGGTTTCCTGTGAAAATACGAGATTCTCATCCAGCATATGTATTTTTTCTTCCGGATATTTTCCCGCCAGCTCCCGATACAGCTCCTGTCTCGACCGGTCGTATGTATTCGCAATCACGATTGCGTCGTACCACACCTGAGAGATCACCGCCGGATTTTCCACATTCAGCCCCATATTCTGAAACTGCATATAATTTCGGTCCACCCAGGCCGCCACACGGCAAAATCCCGTCCTCTGCAGATATCGGTATAATCTCTGTCCATAAGTTCCCGCGCCATATAATATAACAGAAAAACCTCTTTTCACCCCGGGAAAAGGAAACAGATAGTCTAAATCCCCATACCCCTCATACAGGCCATCCGCTCGGGGAAGCATCAGAAACAGCACATATTTTTTCCACTGCTGTCTTAAATCAAAAATATGTGCAGCTTTTCTCAGATCTGCACGGACAGACTGATATAAAATACTAAATTGTTTTCTTTCCGTCTCCCGTATCGGCACTTTCTTTACTGTGGAAGAAGTCGTCTGCCTGTAATGATACAGGCATTCATGCATAACATAAATGCTGTCCGCATTCAGCAGACTGGGATAAACACATGCTGCGTCGTCACCCATCCGTATACGCTCATCCGCCGCCAATAAAAAACGTTCTATGCACTCTCTCCGAAACAGCTTATCCCACAATCCCGGGAATATGCCCCACTCAAAAAATGCGTCCCCGGCAATCATACAGGGATATACCTCCCGTATCAGCGCCTTTTTTTCATATCTGCCTTCCGGTATCCCATGGAAGACCTTTCTGCTGACATCACCAGTGTCCTCATAGCGCCCGCACATGACCACATCTGCTTTCTGTTTCTCTGAGATTTGATACATATCTTCGTACATATTGGACTCTATCCAATCATCTCCGTCAACAAAGGCAATATATCGGCCGGATGCCGCCCTGACTCCCGCTTTACGTGCACTGACAGGACCTCCATTTTCTCTGTGAATTATGTGAATGCGGGAGTCTTTCTGCTTATACGCCTCACAAATGGCGCCGCTGCCGTCTGTAGATCCGTCGTTCACCAGAATGATCTCTATATCCTTATAAGTCTGGCCGCAGATGCTTTTTAGACACTGCGACAAGTATTTTTCTATATTATAGATCGGGACAATTATGCTGATCATTCGTTCATCGTATCCTTTCAGGGGAATCAAACGCCAATCTATACGGTATACAGAAACGTTTCCGTATCTGCAATCCGGACAACTCTAATATTCGAAAAGGTTATATTCTATATCCCAAAAATTATATCTCAAAAACGATATCTTCAATGGACACCACGTCAGCCTGAGTCATGCTCTCCAGACTTTTTCGGATTTCTTCAAAATAATGCGGCGCGGCCACGATGATCAAATCCAAATCTGACAGTTTTTCCGTGGGGCTCTGTATTTCCATATCCGAATTCAAATTCAGATTATCCGCGTTTTGGTCAATGGCAACGCATTTCTCAAACCCTTCCCGGGCGAGTTCATGATATATGAGAACCCCCAGCTCCCTCATTCCATAAACACCGATACTCCGGTATCCCTTTCCCGTTATCCATTCGGCAATTTTCCTGTTCTCCTGATATAGTGCAACCCACCGGATTAAAAGATCATAGAACTCCGTCATTTTTATCTTCTGGTCACGTTCCTTTTCAAAGGATTCCCTGTACTGGCCGTTCAGCTCATAAAAATTTACCAGGATAAGAGCGGCAAAAGCCAACGATAGCGCCGGAATCAGAATCATCATAGCGCCGCCTCCATTTCCAGCCTGGAAAGAGCTCTTTTAACCGCTTCCAGATAGCCATAACCATAACGTTCATCCGGTTCCAGACAGCATCCTTCTCCCCACTCGTTCCAGGCATTGATAAAAATCATATCCTTTTTTTCCTTCCGGCTCAGGCACAGATGCCTGTATAAGTATTTCTCAAATCGTTGAGGCGTACTTCCCATAAAGATAAGCCCGTTCTTCCCGGCCCTCGCAGAATTATCAAAATCCACGAAAACGCCCCGGTAGTCGTCTGACTCGTGCTTTTCCCGGAGCATGACCCGATTGATTTTCCGGTAACTCTGCACATTGCAGAAAATCCGGTTATACAGCCCAAAATCAAACAGATCCTTGAACTGCCCTTTTCTGAGCCCGTACTTTTTTACAATCCGGTTTCTCTGTTCCTTCGCAGGCTCATAATCCGTCTTCGCATCCAGCCAGGTGCATCTGTCAGTCTCAAATTCCCAATTCTTCATTCCCATGATAAAAATACCCGGAAAACCGTTTTCAACCGCCAGCCTGTTCCAGAGTTTTGCCATATATTTTCCCTGGCGCATCTCTCCCGGCCGGTATATGAGAAACAGCGGTTTTCCGTCTATTTTTATGTACCTATCATCACGGAAGAAAGGCAGAAGATAGGCGAAGTGTTCCTCCCATTCCTCCCGAAAGCCGTAGTTCTGCGCTATAAGAGTCTCTTCCCCGCCTCCATACCAGTACCTCTTCCATGCCTCATTCGCCCACGCCAGACAGAAAGGCATATCGACCTCCTTGAACCTGAGCATCTGTTCCAGCGGTTTCTCCAGCAGTTTTTTCCCGCTGAACCAATAATGGTAGTACGCAAAACCGTAGAGACCATATTTTTTGGCAAGCTCGGCCTGCCGGACCATGACAGATATATCCGAAAGGTCATAATAATTTTGATCCAGCGGGACTCTCGGCTGGTTATGGCTCCAGAACAATTTCCTTGAAGATTTCACATTTCTCCATTCCGTGTAGCCTTTTCCCCACCATCGGTTGTTGTCCTCACATTCGTGATACTGGGGCAGGTAAAACGCAATCGCCTTCATTCCATTTCCTCCAACACTCTGTCCCCGTAACGGAATTCATCGATATAATACAAATGTCCCGTCAGGTCTATGTAGTTTTTCTCCTGGAATTCACGGAGAATGTCCCTGACTTTATAAGGAGTAATGATAACTGCCGTATCATCGTCAAGCTTCTTCAAAACCGTTTCCATACTCTTTACTTCTACGCCGTCTATGGTGCGCCCCGCCTTTGCTTTATCACAGAAACAGGCCACGGGAATACGAAATTTTCTTAATGCCTTCAGAAGTTTCTTTCCATTGTTCCCTGCACCGTAGAGAACAATTTTTTTGTCTCTCAGAAGTCCATACAGGGTCTCAAAGCTTGCGAGAACAGTGGGCATAATGCGAAATTCCGCATTCCTTTTTCTGTGGAAAGCAGACAAGTCTTCTGGCAGCGCATAATTTTCATTTCTGTCAATGAGCTCACTGATTTTATAGATATTATTAAAATCCCGGCTGGGTGTACCGGGATCCCTTGCCGTCCAAACATAGCCGATCTGCACGTTGATTTTATTTTCATGCGCTAAATCCCGCAGAAGACAGGCAGCTTTCAGTTCTCTTTCCGTGAACCGGAGTAAATCAGGATAGTCCTCCCATCCATAGGAGAGCATGTCCGTATCAATACAGACTGCTTTTATGTCCAATTTTGCGGCAAGGCTGATAAAATCCCTTATGGACTGTTCATCAGAATTAGAATTCGTGACAACATATTTTAAAAGCAGATTTTCGGTTTTCTCCCGGTAGATTTTGATATTATCCACCACCTGCCGGAATTTGTCGCGGCCTTTCGTGGCAAGAAATGCCCTCCGGTTTCCGGCATCTAAAGAAATCCTCAAGGATACCAGGTCGTTGTCTAAATGATTTTTCAAGACATCACTGATAATGACCGCATTTGTATTTACCCTCTGCATAAATCCTTTCTGCAGCAGGAAAAGAAAAATCCTTTCAAAATCATCGCTGGCCGTGGGTTCGCCGCCGCCCCAGTCAAACAAACAGTTCCCGGCGATCATACCCTCATCTATAAATGCCCGGATCATGGGAAGCGGATCGTACAGGCTCTTTCTCTCTCCCCGGAAATTTCCACAGTAAATGCATCTATTCTGGCAGTAATACATGGGATTAATAGTAATGATCTCTATTTTTTCCGGGTTTTTGGCGCCTTGAATTAAATTACTGCATCCGGAACAAAGCGGGGCGTCCGTCAGATTTTTTTCTGTTATTTCCTTGATGGAAGCTTTGTAATACTCCGGAGTAAACTCACCGTCACAGCCATATCTCCAGATGACGCGGTCCCCAATATCAATCCCATGGCAAAGGCTGACTGTATCATAGTTAAAATTGATCCTTCCGCCAATCGCATAACACTGTCTTGCCATCTTATATCTCCTTTATTTTACTTTTTTCGCCTGCCCACGTCCATGTACAGTGATGGACAGATATGGTTTCCTCCGTGATTCTTAAACGGTCACTGTATAAACTTTTCGCGTTAAAATACATCACCGGATACACGCTCATATCATCAATAATCTGAAAATTCCCATCCAGTTTTAAGCCATGTCGTTTTAAAACTGCTGTTTCATAAATCGGACAAAGCGTCATTTGCTCCGGGTCTTCTTTGTTTACGAATTCCAGCTCGTCATAAAAATCCAGCAGCTCCTTTATGATCGGGAATCCGGGCCTCGCTCCAAATCCAGAGCCCGTATTGACTGTGGATAGCCGCTCGAAGCCGATATAGGCATCGTTAAATAGCAGCTCGTCCGGACGCCTGATCATTTCTACATCCGTATCCATATAGATGCCGCCATGCCGGTATATAACGTCCAAACGCGCGTAATCCGACACAAACCCCCAGCGCTTATTCTCATATGCTGCTTTCATATAAGCATTTTTTGAGACATCATAATTACGCTCATTCCATAAAACCATTTCAAAGTCCGGGCATAGCTTTTTCCATCCATCTATGTACCTTTGCAATCTTTGCGGAACCGCATTCCCGGAGAACCAGAAATAATGGATTTTTCTGGGGATCGCCTCTGCTTTATTTTTTTGAAAACCATCCGGAGGACATGCGCAGGACCAGGCCGCCGTATCCAGAATTTCCTGGAAATCTGTATATTCCAGTCCGGCCGGCATTTCCATACGCTCCAGTTGGGCGACAATCTCATCTCTATATGAGCTTGTAATCAGCAGAACCGTTTCAGACAGATCCTCTGTCAGGAGAATGTCAACGGGATAAACCTTGATTCGTTTACTGCCAATCTCCTTTTCTGTATAGTGAAGTGCAGGATTATTGTCTATGATCCCGTTGATATGTTCCGGCAGGGCAGGTATGTCACTGCATATTTCCGTGAGCATTTTACCGGCCCCGAAGCAGAAGCACCTCTTGCCCTTTAGCGTCTCCCACAAGTCACTAATCGCTATAATATTTTCCAGCCGCTTCATCTTATTCTCCGTTCATATACAATTACTCCGTATAACAATCCCTGAAAAGCCCTTTTAGTCCCACAGGGTTCATCGAGCATATTTCCACATCGGGATAATATATTTCACCAAATCTCTTCAGCAATCCGTATCCAAGCTTAAAATATTTCGCATGGGGCACATCAAGGTTTGAAGCTTCGTAAAAATGATCCCATTTACCCGAAACATCGCAGCCGACCAGATATATTCTGGATGGATGTGTATAGAATGCGAACTGAAGAGCGGAAAACACAATACTGAAATAGTCCGTTAGGGGATGCCGGCATATATCTTTGACAAGATCGTCCGTCATGCAGGGACCATTCACAAAATACTGACGGATATTCTTGTTTTTATTAATATTCCTAATATCTATCTCGCGTCTTGAGTAAGCTAACCTGTCTGCGATTCTTCCGATGAATATTTCCCCCTTGCATTTCTCTACAGCATTTTCAATAGGAATTTTGTTAAACGCCCTGCTGTCATGCGCAAAATAATAATCCAGAGGTATGTCCAGTACAGGTGTTGTATTTACACCTATGTGCAGAGCATTTTTCTTCTTCCTATATTGGGAAGCTGTCGGTCCGGTCGCCAGCAAAACCATTTCTTTTCCGGAATTTATATTCTTAAATTTTCCAAATGCCTCCGTATTTGTTTTAACGGCTTCAATCTGCCATGAAACGGTATTTTCCAATTTCCCAATCCGGAAACGGGTAGCTTCATCACTTATATTCATGACAATATTTGCCGGTATCTGCTCAAATTCTTTTTCTGATTCTGTAAATACATTTCCGGATATCGTAATTACTTTGCGGCACGCTTTAGAGCACAGCGTTTCTTCTGCTTCTTCACGCAGCTGTTCGCCAACTGCCGCAAAAAAGCACGCTGTCCGGTAAAAATGCGGCAGATACCGGATCGCGACCACCGGGATTCCATAGATCTCCGTGGGATTTACCGAATCATCCTCTACGGCGATACATAGGATATAATGCCTCAATCCTCTGTATTGAAGATACCGAAGCAGCACATGGGCCATAGCGCCTGCGCCGTAAACAATAACTTCCCGCTCTGCCATTATTTCTGATGTCAATTCATCCAGTGAATCTATCATTCTACATTCGATATCTACTCCCATAATCATTCTCCCGCTCCAAGCATTCTATGTAAATCGTTTACTCCGTAAACAGACCTTATCGCCTCAGCCCACTGTTTCCTTCCCTTGAGAATATGCTCGGCCACATCTCTCACCGCGCCATTTCCGCCTGTCCGTGCCGATATATAATCGGATATTTCTTTTATCTCCTCACAGGCATTTGCCGGACACGCTTTGAACCCACATAGGGACATCGCGGCATAATCATTCAGATCATCACCCAGATATCCGATCTCCCCGGCAGACACCCCATAATCTTTTGTGAAATGCTCTAAAAACAGTTTTTTATCTTTAACGTCCTGATACAGGAACTCCACCCGCAGATCCTGCATTCTCCGCTCTGTGGCAAAACATCTCCGTCCCGTTACAACCAGCGGCTGTATCCCCGCCGCTTTCAGACAGAATAATCCCGCCGCATCTTTTGTGCAGAATTTTTTTATTTCATTTCCATAGGAATCGTAATAAATGCCGCCGTCTGTCATGGTGCCGTCCACATCTATAATGATGTATTTTAATAATTGCAACTTATTCATATAAATGCTTTCTCATAAATAGATTCCGTAATAAATTCAATATGTACGTCATAAAAGTAATTCTTCAGAATTTGGATCACTTTTATATTTTCGTCTTCGTAATTGTAAACGGACTCCATCTGATCATTGTAAAAATTGTTTTTAGCAGAAAACCCATCCCATCCTGCAACCGAAATATTTTTTATTCCTATGTCTTTCATTAAATGCATCAGCATAAGCATACAGTTATCCCAGTATATTTCACCAAATCTCCCCAGTTCATTCGTATTCAATATATTCTGATTTTCCCGGCATTCATCTTTCATAAATGCACCGATCATCAGTTTCTGCCATGGAACCCGCCCCATTATAAAACCCAAACGCTTTAGATTGGTACAAAAAACATAGTCTGTTTCTATTGTATCCGGTACAAAATTCGCAGAAATAAGAAAACAATCCGTCTTTATTCTTTTTTTCAATTCCTGTTCGGCGCCTGGAAGCGTATGTCCGGGAGCGATCAGTATGACCTCGCGATTACCGATCTCAGATCTGAGTTTTTCACGAAAATAAGAATCATCTACGTCAGTCGCCACAAAATCCCTGTATAATTTTTCAACATATGCCTCGTCATATCTGGATTTATACTTTTCAGAAATCTGTCCCAGAATATGCCGAATCTGTTTTACTTTCAACTTTTGTTTTTTCATCAGATATTCCGCATAACTTCTATGCAGTTTGTACTGTGCCGAAAGAGAATATACCGTTTCATATCCCCAGGGATATTTTTTCTTAAATTCCTGTATATACTGGTCAATCAGATCTAATGCTATATCCACATCATAATGGGATGCTTTCTTTCGGTTAAGGAAACTCATCATCAGCTCTATACAAAGATTCCCCGGCTCTCTTCCCATCCCAAGCAGGGACGCGTCTACTATGATATCCCTGCTGCCCGATGCGATTTCCACTACTGACTGCGCTAACGTATACGCCATTTGAAGATTGTCGTGAAAATGAAAGCCCAGACAGATATCTTCCCTCAGGTTATGATCCAGTAACATGTGCAGCCGCATCAGATCGTCCTTCGTAAGCGCCCCAAAGGTATCAACCACAGTGAACACATCCGCTCCCATAGCATTCGCCGCAGATATCATTTCCAGGATCTCCATATCTGTATATCCTGCAATATTGATCGGATTTACCGAAACATGATACCCCTTTCTGATAACTTCCCGGCAATAATCCAATCCCTCGCCCTTATCATAATCATGAAAGCTGACCCGAATCATCCCAATCGGACCGCCGCAATAGTCAGGCAGTTTATGAATCGGATACTGATCTTCCTGGATCATGACAGCATATCTGCACTGATCATCTCTGCCGCAAAATCTGGATTCAAAATTCTCTATGGAATCAGATGCAGAATAGCCAAATCCTACATTTTTCTCGCGGAGAAACCCAATTTCAATATAATCTACTTTTGCGCAGTCCAGGCCCCTGATAATACTACGGATTACCTCTTCTCCAAACAAGGAGCCATTCTGATGCCCGCCGTCTCTCAGTGTGCAATCCAGCAATTTTATACTCATAAATCAACGAGACCTTCCTCTTTCATCAACCCACATACCTTTTCCAGATCCTTGGGCGTATCCACCGACAGGCTTTCCCGAATCTCCGCCGGACAGAACTGCAGAAGCTTTCCATAATCAATAAAACGGAGGGTGTCGATTCCCTCTATTTTCTCGAATCTTCCCGGAGTCGATGTTCCATAAAATTCCAGCATCTTCCGGTTGTATCCAATCACGCCCACATGTTTATAATACTTAAATGCCAGCGAAGCATAGGGATATGGGATAGGCGTGCGGGACATATAAAGCGCCTTGAAATTATCATCGAAAACAACTTTTATATTTGTCGGATCAACGACCCCCACAGGGTCAGTAAACGGACAGATCGTATTTGTTCCAAACTCTGTGTCCTGCAAAACACGGTCAGGGACGGCTGCGTCTATCGCCATTGGATCGATCATTGGTTCGTCCCCGTTAATGGTGACATAAAAATCAGCAGCTATCTTTTGCGACACTTCCAGCATACGGCTGGCTGTCGTCGGGTGTCTGTCTGACGTCATGATTACGTTCATATCATATTTCTTACAGACAGCTTCAATCCTCGCATCGTCTGTCGCTACGATAAGCTCATCGAGTCTGGCAGACTTTAACGCCTGCTGATATACCCACCAAACCATCGGCCTTCCATAGATATCCGCCAGCGCTTTCCCCGGGAATCTTGTGGATGCATATCTGGAAGCTACTACTCCTAATGTTTTCATCCTCTTACCTCTCACCGTTTTTTATAAAATTCTTTCTCTATCTGCTTTTTCAGCGCCTCCTTATCGTCAAAATTCCTGCCAAAGTCACAGAACAGCTCATACAATCTGACATCGCGAATATCTTTGCCCCTTCTGTTGTACGCTTTCTTTTTTGCGATTAAGTCCAGGTTAACGAATTTTAATCCATTGAATACATAACAGTAATTGTCATCATGAATCAATAATTTATCTTCATAAATAATTTCATCTGAAATTTGTATTGAGTTACAACGCACATATTCAATATCACCAGCCCACGACTGTGTCGTATTTCCGTATTGTTCCCGATAACAATCATCCACAATAAAGTCCGTATCATCCGCTTTACGAAGACCAAAAATCTCCCATCCACTGCTCCCGGATATACATATACCGTGTTGTGATATATGTTTTTCCCTCAATATACTTTTTAACCGCTCCAGCCTCTCAACAAACTCCTCACTATAGTTTCTTGCAATCCGCCGCTTCAGATGTCTCAGGTTGTTTACTGAAAGAAGAATTTCTTTCAGATGAATAAACTCCTCTCTGCTGTTCGAGCCATGCATTACCACCGGTGCAAGATCCGTATCAAAAAACATTCGGTCACGAAGTTCCAGTTTCGCATTCTCTATGGTTTTATATAAATCTCTATCTTTAAAACCCTCGTCTGACACCAGGAGCAGCCGGATTTTCAGCTC
>DPJQ01000032.1:0-2921 GCA_003542935.1 Lachnospiraceae bacterium
AAAACGGCTGCTATAAAGCCGGAAAGAAACGTAGTAAGACCACCGGCATCGTGAAGCACTCCACCGGGGCCAACAATCCGTATTTACGCCGGTATATTGATGACCCCGGGAATCTCGGGGAAAATACAAACAATAACCACTGGAACCGGCCTGGGGTCTCTACGTGTGTCCACTTCATGATCGGCAAAGATAAGGCGGGAAAGGTTGCCATCTACCAGCTCCTGCCCTTGGACTACCGCTGCTGGGGCTGCGGGTCCGGCCCGAAGGGCTCCTATAATGCCAGTCACGTGCAGTACGAGATTTGCGAGGACGGCCTCACAGACAGAAAGTACTTTGAAGAGGCTTTCGCTGCTGCTGCCTGGCTGGATGCCTATATCTGCAAAAAGTACGGCCTCAAAGCATCGAGCATCGTCTCCCACAAAGAGGCCCACGAAAAAGGTTACGCTACGAACCACGGGGACTGCGATCATTGGCTGGCCAAACAGGGGAAATCCATGGATTGGACCCGGGAGCAGGCTGAGAAAGCCATGGACGGCCCGTCTGCGGGCAATTCCGTGGGTAAAGATACCATCCCTGCAAAAGATAAAGAAGAGCCTAAAAAAGCAGATACAGCACCCACATCGAAAGTTGAAGCGGCAAAATCCAGGGATCTCAAGCTGGCAGGTACATACACAGTGGCCACTAAGACGGATCCCCTGGCCCTCCGTGCCGGTGCCGGGACAGGCAAGCCTAAGGTCGCCAGCCTTGCCAAAGGCAGCAAAGTGCAGTGTTACGGTTACTATACCGAGGCAGACGGCGTGAAGTGGCTGCTGGTGACTGCCGGGGATAAAAATGGATTTGTTCATGGCGGACACCTAAAAAAAATATAAATCACAGAAGTGTACCATGGAAAAAATGCAGTCCTCTATCAAAATATACTGTAATTTAAAGTGTTTTTATGCTTAAGTTTGTTCTTATTAATGTTCCTACTAGACACACGCTAGACACAAATAAGATAAAAAATCCTTTATTTATGCGATTTTGTCCGCTTTTTCGCTTAAGAAAATTTTAAGAAATGGTTTTGGCGTAGAATGGGGAAAATTCAGTACTTGTGCGGTTTTCCGAGATTTTTTCTTACTGTCTACGGATCCTCTGGCACTCTGTGCCGGTGCCGGGACAGGCAAACCTAAGATCGCCTGTCCGGCCCAAGGAAGCAAGGTGCAGTGCTACGGTTACTACACTGAGGCAGACGACGCGAAGTGGCTGCTGGTAGCTGCGGGCGCACAGACAGGTTTTGCCCACAGCGGATACCTGAAAAAGGTGTAAATCACAGGAGTGTACCGCAGAGAAAACAGTGTGTGGCAGGATGTGGAAAGTAATAAAATATTTTTCCGCGATATTGTAATTCGCTACCTCCATGCTATAATGGTACTGCATAAAAGCAGAGGAAGTAATGGGCATGACTTTAAAGGAATTGGAAATTGGAAAGACGGCAGTGGTAAGTTCGGTAGGTGGAGAAGGGGCTCTGCGTCAGCATTTTCTGGATATGGGCCTGATTCCCGGGGCGGAGGTGACCCTGGTGAAATATGCGCCCATGGGGGATCCCATGGAGCTGCAGATCCACGGCTATGAGCTTACCCTGCGCCTTGATGACGCGGGACAGATCGGTATCGGGAAGCCATACATTCGGGAGAAAAGGGAAGAAAAGCCCCATGGGAAGCATCCCGGCCCTCATCCCGGCCTGGGAGAAGGCGGCAAATATCATGTGAAAGCAGACGAGCATCCCCTTCCGGAGGGTGAGTGTCTGAGCTTTGCCCTGGCGGGAAATCAGAATTGCGGCAAGACGACGCTGTTCAACCAGCTGACAGGGGCGAACCAGCATGTAGGGAATTTTCCCGGCGTGACGGTGGACAGGAAAGACGGGATCATACGGGATCATGCCGGTACGCTGGTGACGGATCTGCCCGGGATCTACTCCATGTCCCCCTACTCCAGTGAGGAGCTGGTGACGAGACAGTTTTTGATGGAAGACAGGCCAAAAGGGATTATCAACATCGTGGATGCCACGAATATTGAGAGGAATCTGTACCTGACCATGCAGCTGATGGAGCTGGACGTTCCCATGGTGCTGGCTTTAAATATGATGGATGAGGTTCGGGATAACGGCGGAGCGATCCTGGTCAATGAGATGGAGCGGATGCTGGGGATACCGGTCATTCCCATATCGGCGGCGAGAAATGAAGGGATCGCCGAGCTGGTGGATCATGCCCTGCATGTCGCCAGATATCAGGAGCGGCCGGGCCGAACGGATTTCTGCGATTCCGGCGATCACGGCGGGGCCCTGCACCGTTGTTTACACGGGATCATGCATCTGATCGAGGATCATGCGGTCCGGGCCGGCATTCCCGTCCGTTTTGCCGCCAGCAAACTGGTGGAGGGGGATGGGCTGATCCGGGAGAGCCTGCATTTGAGCAAAAATGAAGATGAGATGGTGGAACACATCATTTTGCAGATGGAGGAAGAACGGGGGCTGGACAGGTCGGCGGCCATGGCGGATATGCGGTTTGCCTTTATCCGGAAAGTATGTGAAGAAACGGTAATCAAGCCCAGAGAGAGCCGTGAGCATGTGCGGAGCCAGCGGATGGATCGGATACTTACCGGAAAATACACGGCCCTGCCGGCTTTTGTGGCTATCATGGGGGCTGTATTCTGGCTGACGTTCAATGTGATCGGTGCGTGGCTGTCAAACGCGCTGGAAATGGTGATTGGGTGGCTTACACAGCTTGCGGATCAGGCTCTCGCGAGTGCGGGGGTCAATGAGGTGCTGCATTCTCTGGTAATTGACGGTATATTTAACGGTGTGGGCAGCGTGCTGAGCTTTCTGCCGGTGATCGTGACGCTGTTTTTCTTTTTATCCCTTCTGGAGGACAGCGGCTACATGG
>DPJQ01000032.1:3239-6051 GCA_003542935.1 Lachnospiraceae bacterium
CAGCGGCTACATGGCCCGGGTGGCTTTTGTCATGGACAAATTGCTTCGCAAGATCGGTCTCTCGGGGCGCAGTATTGTCCCCATGTTGATCGGTTTCGGATGCACGGTGCCCGGGGTGATGGCCAGCCGTACTCTGCCTTCGGAACGGGACCGGAAGATGACGATTTTGCTGACGCCTTTTATGAGCTGTTCGGCAAAGCTGCCGATCTACGGATTTTTTGCAGCGGTGTTTTTTCCGGGACATGAGGCCGTGGTGATGGTGAGTCTGTATTTTCTGGGTATTCTGATGGGTATCCTGATGGCATTTTTGATGCGGGAAACTATGTTCAAGGGGGAACCGGTGCCTTTTGTGATGGAGCTTCCGAACTATCGTATGCCCGGTGCCGACAATGTGGTGCGCCTTTTGTGGGAGAAGGCCAGAGATTTCCTGCAGAGGGCTTTTACCGTGATCTTTGTGGCGACGATCGCCATCTGGTTTTTACAGACCTTTGATGTCCATCTGAATGTGGTGACGGATTCCCGTGAGAGCCTTCTGGCCACGGTGGCCGGCAGCATCGCGCCGCTTTTTGCGCCCCTGGGCTTTGGGGACTGGCGGGTCTCCACGGCGCTGATCACCGGATTCATGGCCAAGGAGAGTGTGGTGGCTACGTTGTCGGTGCTGTTTGGCTCCACGGATCTTCTTCTGGAAACCCTGTCCCCCATGGCGGCAGTTTCCCTGCTGGTGTTCAGCCTGCTCTATACACCCTGTGTGGCAGCTGTTTCTTCTATTAAAAGAGAGCTGGGCGGCAGATGGGCCCTGGGCGTGGTGCTGGGACAGTGCGCAGTGGCATGGCTCGCAGCTTTTGTGGTGTATCTGGTGGGTGGTATTTGGTTTTAACCAAATACCACCTTGATATCAGAGATTGAGCAAGCTCCAGAAAATCGAGAACCTGGCTCTGGAGAGCAGCGATGAGCGTCTGTACATCTTGGTGTCTACGAAGGTGATCAGCATGTATTACTATGAACTGCAATATGGCTATAGGTTTCCGCGGGAATGGGAGTGGGTGGAAAGCCAGGAGACAAACACAGGGATATATTCATGCGGGGCAAAATCATTTTGTACTTGACGATTAGGCATAACTAATTTATTATAGTTACAACAAATACAAACTGTATATATTCTATAGCGAAAGAATAAGGAGGCACAGGATGAGTATAGTTATTGTCGGTGGTCACGACCGCATGGTCTGTCAGTATAAGAAAATATGCAAAAGTTATAAATGCAAGGCAAAGATATTTACGCAGATGTCTGCGGATATGGACAAACAGATCGGGACGCCGGACCTGTTCATCCTGTTTACGAATACTGTATCCCATAAAATGATCCGGTGTGCGGTAGACGGTGCCAGGCGCACGAATGCACAGGTGATCCGCTGCCACACCAGCAGCGGAGCGGCACTGGAGGAGATTTTGAGGGGGTGCACGGCCTGAAGATACAGAAGAAAGACAGTATAGTAAAAAGCCGCCGCAACTGCGGCGGCTTTTTATTCACTTCTTCAAAAACTGCTTATCAAATTCCGCGTTAAAGTAATAAAAATTCTTCTCATCCAGTTTTTCTTTTGTCATCTCCAGGGCTTCTCCAAACCTCTGAAAATGTACGACTTCCCGGGCCCGGAGGAATTTTAACGGTTCCCGCACATCCGGCTCATGGATGACCCGGAGCAGATTCTCGTATACGGTACGGGCTTTTTGCTCGGCGGCAAGGTTCTCGTGGAGGTCTGTGAGGGCGTCCCCCTTGGACTGGAATTCCAGGGAGGTGAAAGGCACGCCTGCCGCGGCCTGGGGCCAGAGGGCGGTAGTGTGATCCACATAGTAAGGGGCGAAACCGGCGTTCACTATTTCTTCCTCACTGAGATTTTTCGTGAGCTGGTAGACCATGGCGCAGATGATCTCCATATGCCCCAATTCTTCCGTACCGATGTCCGTCAAAAGGCCGCCGACGGCCTTGACCGGCATGGAATACCGTTGGGCCAAATAGCGCATGGAGGCCGAAAGCTCGCCGTCGGGTCCTCCGTACTGGGTAATGATCAGCTTGGCTGTCTGCGGACAGGTTTTGGCAATTTTCACCGGATATTGCAGCCTTTTCTCATAACACCACATCAGACATCCCCCCCTTCCCACGGCGCCGGGCCCTCGTCCCAGCAATATTTCTGTTCAGCGCAGTTTCCCGTAACGATAGAACTCTGTGTCAGCGGGTAGTGGCTGTGGGCAAACTCGGAGAGCTGGTTCAGCCGTTCCTGTAAAAGTTTCCGGTAGAGGCTCTGTCCTTTAGGGCAGTCCGGGTGGGTATCCAGATACAGAGTCAGGTCATTGATCATGAACCCGATACAGCTGATCTGAAACAAATCCCTGGCAGCAGGGTCAGCGCCTGCGGCGCAGGGGCCGCCATCGTCGGCTTTATAAAAGGGCAGATTCAGATTCGGGAAAATAGTACCCTCGCACAGAGATTTCTCCGGCGTGTAGACCTCGTCCCATTCCTGCATGGGAACGGAGGCGATAGCCAGACTTTGGGTTTGCTTTGGCATATAATCACTCCTTTCATTGTTTTATGGCAGCAAAAAAGCATGATTTTTGTGTTACCGTGACACGATTAGTATTGTCACAAAATGTCGGTTCATGTGAGTTAAATACAGGCGTTTTTGGAAAAATCAGAAATGTAGAAAACCGTGAAAACGATAAAATAACGTGAAAATCCTGCCCGCGGGAGTGGAAAAGAGTTGAAATATGCAAAAAAATTGAGGAATTTGGAATAAAAAAACTAATTTCTTAAACA
>DPJQ01000146.1 GCA_003542935.1 Lachnospiraceae bacterium
GTTGGCTACCGTGTGAAAAGTAACCACGGCAAAACCCATTTTCAAATGCCATTGACATTTCCCAAACCTTGGCTTAGAATATTTCCGTGCTGTCAGACAAAAAGCACCGGAAAGGATTATATTCCGCTGGTATTTACAACGGAATCAACGATAATTATGGAAAATTTAACAGTCGGTTTCATTGGACTCGGGCTGATCGGCGGCTCCATCGCCAAGGCTCTCAGAAAATTTCACCCAAACTGCCGGATCATGGCTTACTCCCGCACACTGGAGACTGTGGAGACGGCCAAACAGGAAGGCGTTGTCGACATTGTCTGCGAAAAGGAGGATCCCTTCTTTTCCGCCTGTGACTATATCTTTATGTGCGCTCCGGTATCCAGCAATATCGAATATCTTCAGTTTCTGAAAGACAATATGCGTCCTGCCTGCATTCTGACCGATGTGGGCAGCGTCAAAACTCCGATCCATGACGCCATAGATGCCATGGGGCTCTCCTCCATGTTCATTGGCGGCCATCCCATGGCCGGCTCGGAAAAAAGCGGATATGCCAACGCCACGGACTATCTGTTTGAGAATTCTTACTACATCCTGACTCCCGGTGACGGCGTACCCCAGGAAAAAATTGACGCTTTTTCCCGCCTGATATCCTCTATCGGCGGACTGCCCGTTACCATTTCCTGCAAGGAACACGACTATATCACCGCCGTGATCTCCCACCTGCCCCACGTCATTGCCTCCACTCTCGTCAATGCGGTGCAGCGTCTGGATGGTCCGGAAGCTCACATGAAAATGATCGCCGCAGGCGGCTTCAAGGATATCACCCGCATCGCTTCCTCCTCTCCGGAGATGTGGCAGCAGATCTGCAGTGAAAACCGGCAAAATATTGCTCAGGTCATTGACATCTATATCAATATGCTGAAAGAAGCTAAGGAGATGATCTGTGAAAAGGACTGCCCCGGCGTATATCAAATGTTTGAGGATTCACGGGATTACCGCAATTCTTTCGGCGATTCCTCTTCCGGCCCGATCAAAAAGAGTTACTCCTTTTACTGTGATCTCTATGACGAACCAGGCGGCATCGCAACGATCACAATCATGCTGGCCATGCGGGGGATCAGCATTAAGAATATCGGGATTGTACACAACAGGGCTTTCGAGGAAGGTGTGCTGAATATCGAATTCTATGATGAGGATTCCTGCCGGCAGGCTATGACGATTTTGCGCTCGCGCAACTATACAGTCCACGAGAAAAGTTGAAAACGGACGCCAATGAATCAGGAAAAAAATTGTACCCGCGGGTATAATATCTATGGAAGGTAATCATTGCGATATGAATTTTAAAAAATGCCGCCGTATATGCGGCGAAATCAGTATACCGGGAGATAAGTCAATCTCCCATCGTTCCGTTATGTTTGGAGCGTTGGCGGAGGGGATGACGGAGGTGTCACATTTCCTGAAAAGCGCGGACTGTCTGTCCACAATCTCCTGTTTTCGGAAAATGGGGATTGAGATCGAGGAAACAGATGGCATTCTCAAGATTCACGGGAAGGGACTCCATGGCTTAACGGCCCCAAAAGACATTCTGGACACCGGGAACAGCGGAACTACCACCCGGCTGATTGCCGGTATACTGGCCGGACAGCCGTTCACCAGCCATCTGACCGGAGACGCATCCATATGTAGACGGCCCATGGAACGGATCATCACGCCGCTGACAAAAATGGGAGCCGATATATCCAGTGACCGGGGAAATAGCTGCACACCGCTGACGATCCACGGCAGACCTTTGAAGGAGATCCACTACCTCTCCCCGGTGGCCTCGGCTCAGGTCAAATCCTGTGTGCTGCTGGCCGGACTTTACGCCGACGGCCCGGTATCCGTCACGGAACCGGCACTGTCACGGAATCACACGGAGCTGATGCTGGCCTCTTTTGGGGCTTCCGTAACCTCCGAAGGCAGCACCGCCACAATCCTGCCGAACCCCTCTCTGACGGGACAGCGGGTAGAAGTTCCGGGAGACATTTCCTCCGCTGCCTTCTTTATCGCCGCAGCCCTTCTCGTACCCGGCTCGGAGCTGCTGCTCCGCCATGTAGGCATCAATCCCACCCGGGACGGTTTTCTGCGGGTCGTTGAGGCCATGGGCGGTTCCGTAGAGAAGCTGAACGTCTCTGATCAGGCCGGGGAGCCCACCGCCGATTTGCTGGTACGCTCCTCCACCCTCCATGGCACCGTTATCAAGGGGGCGCTGATCCCCACACTGATCGACGAAATCCCCATCCTCGCCGTGCTGGCAGCCTGTGCTGAGGGAAAAACCATAATCCGGGACGCCGCCGAGCTGAAAGTCAAAGAATCCAACCGGCTCGACATCATGGTACGTTCTCTGGCCGCCATGGGAGCCGATATCACGGGGACGGAGGACGGTATGGCCATACAGGGCGGGAAACCTCTCCACGGCGCCGTCATCGACAGCCATCTTGATCACCGTATTGCCATGGCCTTTGCCATCGCGGCTCTGACCGCCGACAGTGTCACCACCGTGGAGCGGGCGGAATGTGTGGATATTTCCTATCCCGGGTTTTATGACGATCTGCGGCGAATCTCCGAACCATAAAAAAATCTCTTATACCTCATATATCATGAAGTATAAGAGATTTGTAACGGTCTTGGCAGCACACCGAAGGCGTCCCGTGGGAAGTGCTTCGACCTGTGCTGAACAGTTACAGAGATTTTTCATATTTGCCTTACGCAATTTTCGACTTAGCCAGCTCAGCCAGTGTGGCAAACCCTTCCGGATCATTCACAGCCATATCGGCCAGAACTTTCCTGTTCAGCTCTACCTCTGCCAGCTTCAGTCCATACATGAACTTGCTGTAGGAAAGGCCATTCAGCCTTGCCGCTGCATTGATACGTGCGATCCACAGTCTCCGGAACTGGCGCTTTCTCTCCTTACGTCCTGAGTAGGCAGTAGCCAGTGCCCGCATGACAGACTGCTTGGCGATCCTGTACTGTTTGGATCTGGCACCCCTGTAGCCCTTGGCCAGCTTCAATACCCTGTTATGTTTCTTTCTTGCGTTTAATCCGCCTTTGATTCTTGCCATTTCTTAATTCCTCCTATATCGTCTCTATTTCAAATACGGTAAGATTTTCTTCATGTTCTTTACGTTTGTCTCGTCCATGATCGCAGGTTTCCGAAGATTTCTCTTCCTTTTCGGGCTCTTTTTGGTTAAGATATGGCTTTTATAAGCTTTGTTTCTGACTAATTTACCTGTACCTGTTACTTTAAAGCGCTTTGCAGCTGCTCTGCTGGTTTTCATTTTTGGCATGGTTTATTCCTCCTTATACTGTCTTATCTTTATTTTAACGTTTTTCAGTTAAAAACATCGTCATGCTCCGGCCTTCCATCTTCGGAGCTTTTTCCACCACGGCCACATCCTCCAATCTCTTGGCAAACTCGTCAAGGATCACCTTGCTGCTCTGCACATGGGCCATTTCACGGCCGCGGAAACGCAATGTCACCTTGACACGGTTTCCTTTTGTGATAAATTTTCTCGCAGCTCCGGCTTTGGTGTTCAGATCGTTTTCATCAATATTAGGAGACAGCCGAACCTCCTTGATTTCCACAGTCTTTTGCTTTTTTTTGGCCTCTTTCTCTTTCCTTGCCTGCTCATACCGGAATTTCCCGTAATCAATGATCTTGCATACGGGCGGTCTTGCCGTGGGTGCAATCTTTACCAGATCCAAGCCGGCCTCCTGGGCAAGCTTAAAAGCATCTCTGGAGGACATGATTCCCAACTGTTCCCCCGTTGCGCTCACAACACGCACTTCTCTGTCTCTGATCTGTTCGTTAATCATTAAATTGCTGATGGCTGTGTACCTCCTGATAAAAATAAAAGCAGATAGCCAGACTATCCACTTTCACACACCTACAGAATCTATCGCCGACAGCTGCCTCCATATACATCATAATACGGAACTGTAGCTAAACCGTCCTGTACATATTAACCATAGTCACTGCCTCGTGCTAAGGTGAGAGCGGATACTCTTCTTTCTTTTTCATACTCGACAACTCTACCACTTTCCCTTGTATTTGTCAAGGAAATTCTGGAATATTATGCGAAATCTCGTAACAGTTCAGCTTCCGGCAGAACTGTTACTGAATCCAGCCCATTGGAAGTTCGCTTGTGGCGAAGGGATGGATTTACTCCTGGCAAAATATCAACATTTTTACGGACTTTGCACCGAATGCAAAGTCCTGAGCGGAATTGTAACTTTCTCCCTTCCAGAGAAATTTTTTGCCGGAACTTTCCACTGGGATTTTGCGTTTGGGTGTAGTACAATACGGTCTGCATACATCAGACGCCAAATACCAAGGAGGAACAACATGGAAAACCAAAGACGTGCAGAAACAAACAAAAAAATGTTTTGCAACTGCTGCGGAAAAGAGATCCGTACACGCTATGGCCTTCCCGAAGAAGGGGTCTGTGCGGTCCATACCGACTGGGGATATTTTTCGGACAAGGACGGAGAGAGCCATGAGTTTGTGCTCTGTGAAAAATGTTACGACGAAATCACTTCCCGTTTTGTATTGCCCGTGGAAGTGAAGGAATGTTTGGAATTAATATAAAATAGTAAGGAGCCCTTTGTTGGCTTCCGGAGGAAACTGTTCATGTTGGATGTATGCTTACTGGGAACGGGGGGGATGATGCCCCTGCCCAACCGCTGGCTGACTTCTCTGATGACCCGGTTTAACGGGAGTAGCCTGTTGATCGATTGCGGAGAGGGCACCCAGATCGCCATTAAGAAAAAAGGATGGGTATTCAAACCGATCGATGTGATCTGTTTTACCCATTATCACGCGGATCACATCAGCGGCCTGCCTGGCCTGCTGCTGACCATGGGAAATGCGGAGCGGACCGAGCCGCTTGCCATGGTAGGTCCCAGGGGATTAGAAAAAGTAGTGGGAGCCCTGCGCGCGATTGCGCCGGAGCTCCCCTTTCCCATACAATTTTATGAGTTGTCGGCTCCCGAGGAAAAGCTTACCCTCTGCGGGTATCAGATCACGGCTTTCCGGGTACAGCACAACGTGCCCTGTTACGGTTATGTGCTGGAGATCCCCCGGGCGGGACGGTTTGATGTGGAGCGGGCCCGGGCCCGGGGGATTCCGCTGCCGTACTGGAACCGTCTGCAGAAAGGGGAGACAATAGTAGACCCGGAAGGGCAGACGTATACACCGGATATGGTGCTGGGCGGCGCCCGGAAGGGCATAAAGGTGACATATACTACGGATACCCGTCCCGTGAAAACCATCGCGGATCATGCTTCGGGCAGCGACCTTTTTATTTGTGAGGGCATGTACGGCGAGCCCGGTAAGGAGAAAAAGGCCAGGGAATATAAACATATGACCTTTCGGGAGGCTGCCGTGCTTGCAGCCCAGGCGGATCCGGGAGAACTGTGGCTGACCCATTACAGCCCTTCTCTGGTACGGCCCGACGAATATATGGAAGAAGTGTGCAGGATTTTTCCCCGGGCTGTGGCGGGACGGGACGGAAAATCCGTGGAGCTGGTGTTTGAGGATGAGCAGGATAGGCGGAGGACGTGATGGAAAAAGATATTCTTGTTCTGGGGATCGAGAGCTCCTGTGACGAAACCGCGGCTTCCGTGGTCAAAAACGGCCGCACCGTGCTGTCCAATGTCATCTCATCCCAGATCGACATTCATAAACTATACGGCGGGGTGGTGCCGGAGATTGCCTCCCGCAAACATATCGAGCGGATCAATATCGTGATCGAGACGGCTCTTTCGGAGGCTGGGGCAAAGCTTTCCGATATAGATGCCATAGGCGTTACTTACGGCCCGGGTCTGGTGGGCGCCCTGCTGGTGGGCGTGGCGGAGGCGAAAGCCATCAGCTATGCGGCAGATATCCCGCTGGTAGGGGTGCATCACATAGAAGGCCATGTGTCGGCAAATTATATTGAAAATCCGGATCTGGAGCCGCCTTTTTTGTGCCTGATCGTTTCCGGCGGCCACACCCATCTGGTGATCGTCAAGGATTATGGCAGTTTTGAGATTCTGGGACGCACCCGGGACGATGCGGCGGGGGAAGCCTTTGACAAAGTGGCCCGGGCCATAGGGCTGGGCTATCCCGGCGGGCCCAAGGTGGATGCGCTGTCAAAGGAGGGGAACCCCGATGCCATCCCCTTTCCCAAAGCAAAGCTGGAGGATGCGCCCTATGATTTCAGCTTCAGCGGCGTGAAATCTGCGGTATTGAACTATATAAATAAGGTAAAGATGTCTCACGGAGAAGTAAACCGGGCCGATCTGGCCGCATCGTTTCAGAAATCCGTGGTGGATACGTTGGTGGAAAAGGCCATGCTGGCAGCGGAAGATCATCATATGGACAGACTGGCCATCGCCGGAGGTGTGGCAGCCAACACTACATTGCGGGCGGCCATGAAATCGGCCTGTGGGCAGAGAGGGATTCGGTTTTACTATCCATCGCCGGTCTATTGCACCGACAACGGAGCCATGATCGCCGTGGCGGCATATTATGAATATAAGAAAGGCGTTCGCCATGGCTGGGATTTAAATGCCGTACCGAACCTCAGACTGGGAGAGCGGTGATGGAGGAGGAGAGAACTATGGATTGTACAGCTATTGTGCTGGCGGCGGGAAACAGCAGACGATTAAACACAGAGACAAAAAAGCAGTATCTGGATATCGGCGGTATGCCGGTGGTGGCTTACAGCCTGCAGCGTTTTCAGAAACAGGAGTTTATTAAGCGGATCGTGTTGGTGGCGGGGCCGGAGGATATAGAATATTGTCAGGAACAGATCGTAGGACGTTACGGCCTGACGAAAGTGGAGCAGATCGTACCCGGAGGGGAAGAACGCTATGATTCCGTGTATGCCGGTCTGCGGGCCTGTAGCGGTACGGATACGGTGTTTATCCATGACGGTGCCAGACCTTTTATTTCCGACGAGTTGCTGGCGGCACTGTATGCGGACGTTGCCAGATACCGTGCCTGTATCGCTGCCGTACCGGTCAAAGATACGATCAAGATCAGTCTGGACGGGAACCGGATCGACCGGACGCCGGACAGAAGCACCGTCTGGCAGGCACAGACGCCCCAGGTCTTTTCCTATGATCTGATCCGCCGGGCTTACCGGGCTGCCAGTCAGGCCGGCGCTTATGGGATTACCGATGACGCTTCCTGTGTGGAGCGTTATGGAAATACCCCGGTTCATCTCACACCCGGTTCCTATGAAAATATCAAGATTACCACCCGGGAGGACCTGGCAGTCGCTTCTGTTTTTGCGGAAAAATATACCTTGTAGCTGTCCGATGCGGCCTGGGCGGAGAGGGCACAGGCCGCAGGAAATGAATACAAAAGTGGAAAAACAGGAAAAATTGGAAAAAATGAAAAAAGTTGTTGACAGAGGAATTATGAGGTGCTAGAATACTCATTGTCTCTGTGAGAGATAGACACGGAGAGGTATCGAAGTGGTCAT
>DPJQ01000110.1 GCA_003542935.1 Lachnospiraceae bacterium
TACCGCAACGCCATCAACATCGGCCTGCCGGTGATCGTCTGCAAGGAGCTCTACGACCAGGTAGCCGATCAGGACGAGATGGAGCTTCTGATGCAGGAAGGGCTGATCAAAGCAGGCGGCCAGACCTTTACCTGTACGAAGCTGCCCGACCAGATGCAGCGGATCCTGGACCAGGGCGGGCTGATCGCATCACTGAATAAGGAGGACTAAGGCTATGGGAATGACAATGGCAGAAAAAATCATCGCCTGCGCGGCCGGCGTGGACACTGTTCGGGCCGGGGACATCCAGACAGTCACCCTGGACCGCCTGATGAGCAACGACGGCACCACCCATCTGACCATCGACATGTACAATAACGATCTCAAACACCCCCACATCCAGGATGTGGAGAAGCTGGTCTGGATCGTAGATCACAATATGCCCTGCGACAGTCCCAAGACCGCGGGCACCCACAAAAAAATGCGGGATTTCGCCAGGGAGCACGGCATCACCTTCTACGAGGGCGAGGGCGTCTGCCACCAGGTCATGCTGGAAAAGCATGTGCGGCCCGGGGAACTGATCTTCGGGGCGGACAGCCACACCTGCGCCTACGGGGCTTTGGGGGCTTTCGGCACCGGCGTGGGCTGTACGGACTACCTCTATGCCATGGTGACCGGCACCTCCTGGCTGCTGGTGCCGGAGACGATCCGATTCAATCTCACCGGAAAACTGCCCGAGGGCGTCTATGCCAGGGATCTGATCCTGACTGTCATCGGGCGTATCGGAGCCAACGGAGCCAACTACATGGCCATGGAATTTGCCGGGGAAGGACTGCACGGCCTGACCATGAGCGACCGCATCTCCGTCTGCAATCTCTGCGTGGAAGCCGGGGCAAAAACGGCACTGATGGAAGTGGACGACGTGGCCATGGACTACCTGAAAGCCCGCGGCCGGGAGCCGAAGGCATGCTTTGCCAGCGACCCCGACGCCCGTTTCGCCGCCGTCTACGATATCGACCTTTCGGAGATCCGGCCCATCGTGGCCAAGCCCCATTTCGTGGACAATGTGGTTCCGGCCAGCGAGTGCCTGGGCGTAAAGATCGACGAAGCCTTCCTCGGGTCCTGCAACAACGGGCGCATCGAGGATCTGCGGGTGGGCGCGTCTGTCATCAAGGGCAGGAAGGTCGCCCCCGAGGTGCGCTTCCTGGTGGTTCCCGCCAGCCGGGAGGTCTACCAGCAGGCTATGGCCGAAGGGATTTTAGACACCTTCATGGAAGCCGGGGCCATCGTGATGAACCCCAACTGCAGCGTCTGCTGGGGCAGCTGCCAGGGCGTGATCGGTGAGGGGGAGACCCTGATCAGCACCGGAACCCGCAACTTCAAGGGCCGGGCCGGACACCGGGACTCCTTCGTCTACCTGGCCTCCTCCGCCACCGTGACCGCCTCCGCCGTCCGCGGGGAAATCACCACGGCAGACCTGCTTTAGAATACAGTACGCCGCATGGCCGGGGCAATTCCCTTTACCGGCGGATCGTCCGGCCGCGCGACGCATATATAAGGAGAACGACTATGAACGAAACATTTTCCGGAAAAGTCTGGGTGCTGGGGGACGACATTGATACGGATATCATCATCCCCACTGAGTACCTGGCTTTAAAATCCGTAGAAGATATGAAACCCTACGCATTCTCGCCCCTCCGGCCCGAGCTGGCAGGGCAGATCGCCCCCGGGGATATCATCGTGGCAGGCAAAAACTTCGGCTGCGGCTCCTCCCGGGAACAGGCCCCGGAGATCATCAAAGCCCTGGGCGTCCGCTGCGTAGTTGCCCGCTCTTTCGCCCGGATCTTCTTCCGCAACGCCATCAACAACGGGCTGCTGCTCATCGAAAACGCCGACCTGCATGACGCCGTGGCGGAGGGCGATACTGTACAGGTGGAAACCAACCGGCAGATCACCCACAACGGCCGCTCCTACCCCATCGCCTCCCTGCCCGCCAATCTGGTGGAGATCCTGGAGGCCGGCGGGCTGGTAAAAGCCATGCGGAAAAGGAACGGGCTGTAACAGTTCAGCGGGAGGCAGACTGTTACAACAGACTGGATTAGGAGGGAACCATGGGACATACAATCATTGAAAAGATCATCGGCCGGAATACCGGCCGGGATGTAAAACCGGGAGATATCGTGACGGTGGACGTGGACCGAGTCATGATCCACGACATCTTCATCCCCTTTGTGGCAGACAAATTTGAGGAAATGGGCTTTACGAAGCTCTGGGATCCGGACAAAGTGGTATTGATCTACGATCATCTGGTACCCGCCAGCCAGGTGGACGACACCAGGCACTTCCACGCAGGAAACGAATTTGTAAAAAAATACGGGCTGAAAAATATCCACCGCTCCGACGGCATCTGCCACCAGCTCATGACAGAGGCCGGATACGTGAAGCCCGGCCACATCGCCTTCGGCACGGACAGCCACACCACCACCTACGGCTGCGTGGGCGCTTTCTCCTCCGGCATCGGCTATACGGAAATGGCCGCGGTGCTGGGCACCGGTCAGATGTGGGTCAAGGTGCCGGAAACCATCAAAGTGACCGTCAACGGAAAGCTGCCGGAGAACGTAGCTTCCAAGGATGTGATCCTGAAACTGATCGGCGACCTGGGCGCGGACGGCGCTACCTACCAGGCCCTGGAATTTACCGGGACGGCTATCAAAGCCATGTCTATAGCCAGCCGCATGACCATCGCCAACATGGCCATCGAGGCCGGGGCCAAATGCGCCCTGTTCACCCCCGATGAAAAAACCGCCGCCTACTGCGGCATTACCCTCACCGACGCCGAGAAATCCCTGGTGGGCGATCCCGACGCCGGGTATGCGCAGGAGATTTCTTACGAAGCGGAGGAGCTGGTCCCGGTACTGGCCTGTCCCTCCCAGGTGGACAATATCCGTCCCGTCCGGGAGCTCGCAGGCACAAAGATCGACCAGGTATTCATCGGCTCCTGCACCAACGGCCGGCTGGAGGATCTGCAGCGCACCGCCGCCATCCTGAAGGGCAGAAAAGTCGCTCCTTTCGTAAAACTGATCGTGACCCCGGCCAGCCGGAAGATCTACCGGGAGGCCATGGCCGACGGCACGCTGGCTGCTTTAAGCGAAGCGGGGGCTATCATCACCCATCCGGGCTGCGGCCTGTGCTGCGGCCGGGCCGGCGGCATCCTGACCGACGGCGAGCGGGTGGTGGCCACCAACAACCGCAACTTCCTGGGACGCATGGGCACTTCCAAAGTGGAGATCTACCTGGCCTCCCCGGCCACGGCAGCCGCCTGTGCGGTCGCGGGGGAGATCGTGGAACCGTAAGAGACAGCAACAAAAAGCGGCCAACGCCTCCGGCGTTGACCGCTTTTTCACACCTTCTCCCTGATTACTCCAGCACCACGCTGCCGATCACCGGAATTTTATACATCTTGCACAGTTCCAGCTCTTTTTGCATATCCGCGTACAGGGATGCATCGACCATCTCCACCAGCACGACACCGTCTGCCGACACCATCCGTTCCAGGGACTCCGGATCATACACTACGGACTTTCCATGGGTGATCGTCCCCACCTCGCCCTGCAGCTTATCGCAGAGCAGCTCCCGTATCTGCTCACTCTTCTCATTCTGGCAGGCGCTGGTCACATAGACCGACTGCATGTCCGCCTTCCGGGCCGCGATACGGATACCCGCACAGATCATCTCCATGCGCTCCTCCTCCGAGAACTTCGGCCGCCCGCCGTAAAACAGAGACACGATAAACCGGTCGATCTGTCCCAGGAAACGGCTCCCTGCTTCCGAAACAGTGAGGCTTCCCAAAAGGGGAGTGCCGAATACCTCCTCCAAATCGTCCTTGACCCGCAGGGCTCCTGCGATCAGATAGCGGAACGCGATCCAGCAGCAGGCCAGGAAAGCGCCTGCAAACGCACCCAGCACGATATATTTCAGGCTGACCACATTCGCCTGGGGAATGGTATCGGGTATACGCTCCTTTTCATCTTCCTCTTCTTTTTTCGAATCATCCGCAGCCTCATCGGCGGTCTCCTTATCTAACAGAGCCGTGTAATATTCCTTCTGGTCCTCCGTCATGTTCGTAATGACGTTACTCATAGCATTTTTAATGTTATTCAGGCCGGCCACCTGATTCTGCTGCACAGTCAGCAGCGAAGCATTCGCGCCCTCGTAATACTGCTCATGAATCGCCGCTATCTCGAAATCCCCATACAGTGTTTTCAGTCCGGCGGTTTCATCCTCCACGATCCGCCTGATCACCGCCATCATCTTTTCACAGGATTCCTGATCCTGTCCCATTACCGAAATCGTCAGGATATCATCCGCCGACTGGTAAGCGCTGATCAGTTCCTGGACATAGGCGCCGTCCACATCCCACTGCAATTCCTCCACGATCTGCTCACCCACCGCCGTGTTTGTAATTTTGGAAACAAAGGAGGAAATAATGTCGCTGGTGGTATCCCTGGCCTCTATCACCGGGTATACCGCCTGATAGTGGTTGTCGACATAATACTGCAGCGTCACCGTCGGAACATTGTTGGGATCCAACTGCATCCTAACCGAATTGGTATTATAATCCAAAGTACTCTGGTATTCCTGTAAGTAAGACATATATGTCCGCACCGCCGTTTTCACTTCGGCTGCCTCCCTCGCGGAAAGCTTTCCCTCCGCCTCAGAAATTGCCAGGAGCATCTGCTCTTCATCATCCTCCGGCTTCTCAAGCGCCGCCTGGGCCTGTTTCACAGCCCGGACGGAACGTATATATCCCACGCCGTCCAGCACCACCGCGCCGATCAGCATCCAGACCAGTATCATTCGCCATCTCAGCAGAACCCTGAGCAATAAATCCTTTACACTTATGGTCATTTCCTCCATATTCTTCCTCCTGTTGCCCCCTGTCTTCTGTAATGCTTTCTCCCACACGGAAAAAACTTCCGCACATTCCGCATCCATCGGCAGAAGAGCCCATATTCAAAC
>DPJQ01000258.1 GCA_003542935.1 Lachnospiraceae bacterium
GACGGACTTAAGTTACTGACATTGATCATGAAAAGTAACAATCTGTCTGCATATTTCTCGTAACAGTTCAGCCTCCGGCAGAACTGTTACTGAATCCAGCCCATTAGAAGTTCGCCTTTGGCGAAGGGCTGGATTCACTCTTGACGAAATATCAGCATTCTTACGGACTTTGCAGTAAATGCAAAGTCCTGGGCTGAACTGTTACTATTTCTCCCCTATTTTCCTCAAAAACATATCCCCACGGACGAGATTATGTTATAATGGGTACGCATCTGTCAAACCATATCATATACAGGAGGTTCTCCATCCATGAAAAAGACAAAGATCATCTGTACCCTTGGCCCCGCCAGCAACAATGAACAAATGCTGACAGCCATGCTGCGCAACGGCATGAATGTGGCGCGGCTCAACTTTTCCCACGGTACCCACGAATACCATAAGGAACAGATCGAGCTGGTACGCCGTGTTCGCGACAAACTGAAAATGCCCGTCGCGATCATGCTGGACACCAAAGGCCCGGAAATCCGCACCGGTGATTTCGAAAACGGTCCGGTCAAGCTCAGCAAAGGAGACACCTTCACTCTGACCACCCGGCATGTTCCCGGCAACCAGGATATCGTATCCATCACCTACGAGGATCTGCCCCGCCAGCTCTCCGTAGGCAGCAACGTACTGATCGACGACGGCATGTTAAAGCTGGAAGTGACAGAACTCTCTGATACAGACATCACCTGCACGGTTTTAAATAACGGACAGGTCAGCAATCATAAGGGCATCAACGTCCCCAATATCCATCTGGATATGGAATACTTAAGTCCCCAGGATGAATCTGACCTGCTGTTTGGCATCGAACAGGACGTGGACTATATAGCGGCTTCCTTTGTGCGCAGAAAAGAGGATGTGATTGCCATGAGAAATTTTCTCAACTATCACGGCGGCCACAACATCCGTATCATATCCAAAATTGAAAATATCGAAGGTATCGACAATTTTGACGAAATCCTTGAACACTCCGACGGTATCATGGTGGCCCGCGGCGACATGGGCGTGGAGGTAGAGTACGAACGTCTTCCCGGTCTCCAGAAACAGTTCATCATGAAATGTTACCGCGCCGGCAAAGTGGTTATCACCGCCACACAGATGCTGGAATCCATGGTTCACAACACAACCCCCACCCGGGCGGAGATCACCGATGTGGCCAACGCCGTATTCGACGGCACCTCCGCCATTATGCTCTCCGGCGAAACTGCCATGGGCGACCACCCGGATCTGGTGGTATCGGTCATGTCTAAGATCGCCAGCCAGGCGGAGAAAGATGCCTTTGCCATGGATTATTACCAAAACATCGAGTATGCCAACGATGCCGACACCACCAATGCCATCTGCGACGCGGCCTGCACCACTGCCCGCGACATCAAAGCTTCGGCGGTTATCGCCGTCACCATGTCCGGCTATACGGCCCGACGGCTGTCCAAATTCCGCCCCTCGGAACTCATCATCGCCGCTACTCCGGACAAAAAGACCTATCATCAGCTCTCCATGTCCTGGGGTGTCAATCCCGTCCCGGCCCTGTTCCAGCAGGACGCCAACGTACTGTTCACCCACGCCATTGACTGTGCCAGGAATTATGATCTGGTACATGAGGGTGAGCTTGTGGTCATCACCGCAGGAAACGGCGGCTGCACGGATGTGCTGAAGGTCATGACTGTTCCCGGCCTCAAGCGCTGATGCAGAAGATCTTTCTTAATGAATGATTTGCATAAAAAACCACATGGCCGCAGTATATCCTCATACGAATATCCGGCGGCCATTTTTACCTTTCTTTCCTGTTCTGACGTTCCGCCACGCCTGCCGCATATATAGTTTATTATTCTTACTTTCTCCTACTCCGTAACCGTAATATCATAGACCCTGCAGACCCTGCCGTTTCCCGCCAACCTCACCTTTACGCTGGCTTTCCCTGCTCCTACCGCCCGGATCTTTCCGCCGGATGTAACCGTCACCACGGATTTATCGGAGGTGGAATATCTCACACCGGAGGCAGCCACTTGCACCGTCAGGCCGTCATATCCCACATTCTTCAAAATCAACGATACTGTACCGGATTCGCCTTGATCCATTGTAAGCTTCTCCCGTGTCCATTTGGGCAGAAGAACATCTTCTGATACGGCAATTTTCATGTTTTTCTTCTTATCGGCCGGGCGGGATACTTTTTTCGCCCGGCCGTCTGTGAATTCCTGGGCCCAGTAGGTCACACCGTTTATAGCCACGCAGCCTATGCCAACACAGGTGTATCTGCCGTTCATGATATTTTTCCTGTGGGAGGGCGAAGCCATCCAGGCTTCGGTAACAGCCTGCGCCTCAGTAAAGCCGAAACCGACATTTTCTCCTGCATAAACATACTTTTTTGTAATCGCCGTGTGCCATACCTTCCCGTTGGCTCTCCTATGAGAATAATATACACTGCATTCCCCGGCCCTGGACAGCGCATTCTCCAAAAGAGTTTTATCCATACTGAGCGGCTTCAGTCCAGCTGATTTTCTCGCTTTATTGATTCTTTTCAGCACCTCATAAGCCTTCCTGTGCTGCGTCCGGACAGTAACCGTCACCTTAGCCGGCGATGACGCCGAAACGGCTGCACTTCTGCTCCCCAAAAACATCGTTAAAAACAGCACGACCGCCATCCCCGTTTTCCACACAGCTCTCTTCATAATCCGTCTCCTTTCTGCCGCTTTTGCGGATCTGCATTTACCCCTTGACTTTGTATCCCATCCCTTATATGGTTCACCAAAGCCACATTATCATTATAGTAGAGAACGTATGTTCTGTCAATGTTTATAAACAGATTTCTGCAGAAAGTTTTTCAGGGATGCGCCCTTATTTTTTCTCATCCTTTATCTTATCAAAAATCCCCTGTTTTCCAGCTCACACCCGATCAGATCCAGCACCTCCTCACTGTCAGCCGTAACCCTGTGGTAATGATAGTCGGAAGTAATGTTTTTCAGAGGGCTCGATTTTCCACTCCGTATATCACGCAAAAACTCCGCCACCCGCCGCCGGGAATCAATGTGGAGTTCCGCCTCCATCTGGCCATACACCCTGTGATGAATCATCACATTCTCCACACGTCCCCCCATATCCACAATGGCACACAGCTCCTCTTCCAGCTGCTCATCGGTATGCCGCACTTTATAAACCCTGTCCACCCGTTTCGGTGTATTTAAGATATAGCCGCGATTGGTAGAAATAATCTCATATCCCAATGCCCGAATCAAAGCCATATCCTGCACGATCACCTGGCGGCTCACCCCAAACTGAGCTGCCAGATGTCTCGCCGCCACCGGTTCTTCCGCACACCGTATCCGGCGGACGATTTCCTGCCTTCTTTCCTGTCCCGTCATACATCAAACCTCACGCAGATTTTTCAGGGAAATATCCAGGATCGGGGCGGAGTGGGTCAGAGCACCGCTGGAAATATAATCCACGCCTATGGCTGCCAGACGCCCGATATTTTCCTTCGTCACGTTACCGGAACACTCTGTCTCGGCCCGGCCGGCAATATATGCCACGGCCTTTTTCATCTCCTCCACGGACATATTGTCCAGCATGATGATATCCGCCCCCGCATCCACAGCCTCCCGCACCATATCCATCGTCTCAACCTCAACCTCAATCTTTCGCACAAAGGGAGCATATTCCTTTGCCATCCGGACAGCCTTCGCCACGCCGCCTGCCGCCGCAATATGGTTATCCTTTAAAAGCACACCATCCGACAGGTTATAGCGGTGATTATAACCGCCGCCCATGCGTACCGCATATTTTTCAAAAATACGCATATTCGGTGTGGTCTTCCTGGTATCCAGAAGGCGTATCTTCGTTCCTTTCAAAAGAGAAGCCACTGCGTGGGTATAGGTGGCAATACCGCTCATCCGCTGCAGATAATTGAGGGCCACCCGCTCTCCCGAGAGCAGCACACGGATATCCCCTTTTACCTTCCCCATGAGCTGCCCTTTTTTCACCGGGTTTCCGTCCTCGCAACAGAACTCCACCTCTGTGCCTTTGTCCAGCAAGGCAAAGACCCGGGCAAACACGGAGAGCCCGGCCACAATACCGTCCTGTTTGCACAAAAGCTCCACCTCGCCCGCTTTGGGCCCCTTGATCACCGCGTTTGTCGTCACGTCCTCGCTGGAAATATCCTCTCTGAGAGCCTCCAGGATCAGATGGTCCATCTGCAATGTCTGTGTAATCTCATTCATCTTCGTTTCCCTCCTATATCTTTCGCTGCCCGTTCGGCAAATACCATACTCTCCAACAGGGAATTACTGGCCAGCCGGTTTGCCCCGTGTACGCCGTTACAACTTGTCTCTCCCACGGCGTACAGATGGGCCATAGAAGTCCGACTCTCTGAATCCACCCAGATACCTCCCATAAAATAATGTTGGGCCGGTACCACCGGTATGCATTCCCTTGTCACATCATATCCCTCTGTCTGGCAATGCTCATAGATATGAGGGAAATGACTGATGATCGTCTCCCGGGGAATGGCCTCCATGGAGAGCCACACATGGGCTGTCCCATCCCTCTCCATCTGCTCATAAATGGCTGCCGTCACCCGGTCCCGGGGCAACAGTTCATCGACAAACCGCTGCCCGCTCTTATTATAAAGAACCGCTCCCTCTCCTCGGACGGATTCGGAGATCAGAAAACGACGGCCCGGCTTTTCCGAATAAAAGGTGGTAGGGTGGATTTGCACATAATCCAGATGCTCAAGGCGCACCCCGTATTTTTTCGCCAACGCTATGGCATCTCCTGTCAGATGGGGAAAATTGGTGGAATGGCGATAGTTCCCGCCGATCCCGCCGCTGGCCAGGATCGTATCCTCAGCGCGGATATTCACGGTTCCCCCCGCCCCTTTTGCCATGATCCCTTTGCACACACCGTCCTCCACAAGCCAGTCCGTCATAGTCGTGTACTCATAAAGCGTCACATTGGGAAGCTCTTTCACCCTGTCCAGAAGCTTTCCCGTGATCTCCGCCCCCGTGATATCCTCGTGGAACAGGATACGCGGCCGGGAATGGGCGCCCTCCCGCGTGTAGACAAACGCCCCGTCCTTTTTCTCAAAATCAACCCCCAGCGCCACCAGCCGGGCAATGATACCACGGGAACTCCGTATCATGATATCCACGGATTCTTTCCGGTTTTCATAATGTCCGGCTCGCAGGGTATCTTCAAAATAGCTGTCATAATCGTCTTCATCCCGAAGCACGCAGATCCCTCCCTGGGCCAGAAAGGAATCGCTGCTCTCGAGATCGGATTTCGTGATCATGACTATCCGCCTGTCAGAAGGCAAATGCAGAGCGGCATACAGACCGCCCACCCCCGTTCCCACGATCACCACATCGGTTTGGATATCCATTTTATCTTCTCTCATTTTGCCAGCTCCAGCATTTTTTTCAACGGTTTCACGGCCCCTCTTTGCAGAGCCTCCGGCACATGCACTTCGTTGTCTTCATACTCCAGAACATGGAGAAGCTTTTCCAGAGTATTCAGCTTCATATCCGCGCATACCGGAGCGGTTTTCGGAAAATAAAACGTTTTCTCCGGGTTATCCCGCAGCAGCCGATAGGAAACACCCTCCTCCGTACAGACGATAAATTCCCGGCTCCCGCTCTTCGATGCATACCGAAGGATCTCCGAAGTGCTCCCCACGAAATCGGATCGTTCCAGCACCTCCTTTCGACATTCCGGATGCGCCAAAATCAAAGCCTCCGGGTGACGCTCCTTTTCCTCCAGCACCTCCTCCAACCGGATTTCCTCATGGACCGGACAGAAGCCCTCGTTGTAAACGAAAGTTTTTTCCGGCACCTGTCCGGCCACATACCGGGCTAGATTACGATCCGGTATGAAAAAAATATACTTCTGGGGCAGAGCCTTTACGATCTTCACTGCATTAGCAGAGGTGACGCAGACATCAGCATACTGCTTTAACTCCGCTGTCGAGTTGATATAGCACACAACCGCCAGATCATCATATGTATCCCGCATCTTCTGTATGGTTTCTTTATCTGCCATATGAGCCATAGGGCAGTCCGCGCAGAGATCAGGCATCAGCACCTTTTTATCCGGGCTCAGAAATTTTGCGCTCTCTCCCATAAAGGAAACACCGCAGAATACGATCACCCGCTCCCTGAGCGTTTCTGCCACTTTACTGAGATAGTAGGAATCCCCTATGTAATCAGCCACCGCCTGCACCTCTCCCGGCACATAGTAATGGGCCATGATCACGGCGTCTTTACTCTTTTTCAACTGTTTTATCCTGTCTGTAATTTCCATAATGTTGTCCTTTCCTGTGCAAAAATCTTTCCCATTATAGCACCTCTTCTGTCATGTGACAAGACATATAACTATATATAGTGTCGTTTTAGAAATTTAAAGGTTAGAGTTAAAGAAGCAGGACACCATTCGCCCTGCTTCTTGTAAATACCTATTTTCTCCCTATTTTCGCTTTCGCCGAAAGTCCCTTTGCCTTTAGTATCTTGCTGTACACCGTATATTTTTTCTTTGGCACGATCACCCTTACTTTTCCGTAATTACTGCTGCCGGTTCCGGCAAATGCCTGGCTCCCCACATTTTTCGCAGTCAGTTTCTGGGAATTTACTGTGATAGAAAACAGTTTTTTACAACCATTGAACGCTTTAGCGCCGATCTTGCTGACTTTCGCCGGGATCGTGATCTTTGAAAGAGCCGTACAGTTCTGGAACGCACAGCTGCCGATACTCGTCACATTACTCCCTATGGTCACGGTTTTCAATCTCTTATTGTTTCTAAACGCGTTATTCGCAATGGAGGTCACTTTATAGGTCACACCGCCCAATTTCACTGTGGCGGGAATCTTTACGGATGTTGCCGATTTATTGGCCGTGCCCGTGCAGGCTACGGCGGAACCGGCTTTTGTGACTGTATAGGTGTTCTTTGTCTTGCTGTCGGTCAGTTTCGTACCCTTGGCGGGTTTTGTCACCGTCACGGAGATCACCACACTGCCGGACTGGACATTACTGTCTCCTGCCGCCGTCACCGTGATCCTCGCCGTACCGGCGGATACTCCGGTGACTGTACCGCTGCCGTTCACCTTCGCTACGGAAGTCTTATCGGAACGGTAGGTGATGTTTCCCACTCCGTTGGCCGTGATCCGGGTCGTTTTCCCTGCCTGGATTTTACTGGAAGCGACAGAGGCTGTCAGTGTCTGGGCCGCTTTCGCAATGGTAAAGTCTTTGGTAACAGTTCCTGTGTAATCCCCTTTTCCCCGTATTTCAACGGATGCCGTACCCGCATTGATGTTATTTCTGTATGTCAGCGTGTAATCCATATCTCTGGTCAGCACCGTACCATAGGATACTTGGACATCGGGGTATTTGGCGGTACCGTCATATACTACATCGGAAGGAATACTGATCTGGCAATTCGCCACGGATGCCGTGCGTATGGTTCCGTCAAATTTGCTGCCGCCCAGCTGCGGGCCGTTCGGGAATGTAATACCATTTAGAGAAACCCGGTTAGTGACCGGATGGGAGGCAATAAATCTCTCTCCGTCTATTACCGTATCGGCGCCCACCAGCAGATAGCTCTCCACTCTGCTTTCATCCGCGCCGGGGGCATCGCCCGGATCATTCCAGGTCACATCTACACCGTACCACTCTGTGCCCAGCCGGACATAATTCCACATATGGGGGCCAGTATTTCCGCCAAGACCTGCATTGCCGTCCACCAGCACACAGGGGATGGACAGGGTATCACACAATACTTTGAAAGCACGGGCATAACCTTCACAGACCGGTCCCGCCCCGCCGCGGCTGCCTGTCAGGGCACTCAGGCACTCGAAAGCGCCGTTCGGATAACTATAGCTGCTATTATATTCGTTATTCTGAGTCAGCCATTGATTCAGGCCGCGTATCTTGCTTATAACATCCGCATTTGCCACAAAACCGGTAATAGCCCTCACCTGGGTATTTCGCTTTTGAATATCCGCTCTGATCGTGCCGGGATTCCAGTACTCCTCATTACGGATGTCAAAAAACTGCGAAGAACTGCTTCTCAATGGAAAATATACCGTTGTGCGATACGTATACGTTGTCGGGCTATATTGGGTCCTGCTGAACGCCCCGCTGCTGCCGGACAGCCAGAAAACTTCCGGATGGTCACGGTCAAAAGCATCAAACGCAACCCTTATGGCCTCGCTGATCTGACTGGATTGATTCAGAATCTCATTCTGCATCAGCGACTGGCTGAGCGACCGGCCCTCAAAAGAAGCCACTGCTACGGCATACTCTCCCGTACCGACAAACGTCCCCTGCGTCACGTCAATCAGCCAGTCATCCACCCCGTCGTTATCCGATGCCTCCACCAGCGCATAATAAAATTTCTGCGCATAATCCGGAAGCACAACACGGTCAATCCAATTCACATAGTTGCCGCTCCTTGGGGAAACCCCACTGCCGGCGGCCAGCCGGAATGTACCCGGGGCAGAAGTCATACTCTCTCTTTGATCTAACCATTCCGTATAGACTTCCGTATACTCCCCGCCTGCTTCCGGGGATGCCGGACCGCCAGGCGATTTCGCCCATACTGCCATATTGGCCATACACAGGCCCATAACCAGAATCAGCGCCAGAAAACATCTCCTGGCAATCCGCTCACTGAAATCTTTCACTGTATCCTTCTCCTTTCTCACTGCCATCATTTTTCCCGGCCAAATGCCGCTCTCCCCTATCACAGCCATGGCGAAAACTCCGCATCCGGCCAGGCGCTGCCAGTCACTATTTCACTACCACCAGTTCATACTCGCTGCTGCCCAGTCCGATTTTCACCCCATGCTCAATGGCACTCTTCCAGTTTGTATCAGGACTCACCGTAGTAAAATGATCGTGGTGATGGTGCTCCTGGCTCCTCTGCTGTTCGTCCAGCAAACTGCCCGCAATGGCCTGCCGGGCGTTCACGGCATCGGCACAGGCCACATCGATGGCCACCGGGTCAAAGGAGGCAAACATGCCCACATCCGGCACAATGGCCGTATCATTTTCCGGATGGCAGTCGCAGTAAGGCGACACATCAATCACCAGACTGATGTGGAACTGGGGCCGCCCATCCACAACAGCCTTGGTATACTCGGCAATTTTGCAATTTAAGATATCATTGGACTCATCGCTGGCCGGACAGACCGCGTCTTTGGGACAAACGCCGATACAGCGGCCACAACCCACACATTTATCGTGGTCAATAGACGCCTTTTTGTCTGTGATCACCGGTGCGCCATGGGCACAGACCTTCGCACAGGCTCCACAGCCCACGCAGGCATCGGGATTCACATGGGGCTTTCCGGCACTGTGCATCTCCATCTTGCCGGCCCGGGAGCCACAACCCATACCGATATTTTTCAGGCAGCCGCCAAAGCCGGTACACTCATGTCCCTTGAAATGAGTCAGGCTGATAAATATGTCCGCATCCATGACGGCCCGGCCGATCTTGGCTTCTTTCACATAGACGCCCTGCTTCACAGGAACCGCCGTATCGTCCGTTCCTTTCAGACCGTCCCCGATCAGGATATGGCATCCCGTGGAAAAAGGCGAGAAACCGTTTATGTAGGCCGAATCAATATGATCCAGGGCATTTTTGCGGCCGCCCACATAGAGAGTATTGCAGTCCGTGAGAAAAGGCTTTCCGCCCAGCTCTTTCACCACATCGGCCACGGCCTTCGCATAGTTTGGCCGGAGATAAGCCAGATTGCCCGGCTCCCCGAAATGAATCTTGATAGCGGCATACTTATCCTGAAAATCGATCTGCCCGATACCTGCCGCTTTCATCAACCGTGCCAGCTTTTTCGGCAGGTTGTCTCCGTTTTTTACACGCATATCCGTAAAATACACTTTACTTTTTTCCATATTAACCGGTCCTCCTTTTCAGTTGAAACTATTATAATACAGATAAAGGCAAATAACCATAGGCCTTTTGCGGAATTTGAAAAATCCGCGTAACAAATCCGCTCCGAAACAAAATATTGTTGCCCTTCCCGTTTTATGTTACACTGGAGTCCGGGCGGATACAGAACATCCGCCTTGATGCCGCCGTGCTAATGCAGGAAGAAGGGAGTCCATCATGAAAAAAATCAGAAAAGCGGGCTGTGGCCTGTGGCTGCTGGCCGCACTGCTGCTCGCCCCCGTTTATGGAATACGGGCAGCCGAAAGGAATGTGCAGACCCACACGCCGGATGAAATCCGGCGCTATATCCAAAAATCGGGCGCATCCGTCAATGACCCGGTCATCTACACGACAAAGCCCAGCATAACATCCCCCTACAAAGCGGGGGAGCTGTCCGGCCGCACCGTCAAATCGGCGCTGAACATGCTGAACCAGGTGCGCTATATTGCCGGTCTGGATGCCCATGTGACCCTGGATGCCGAATATAACAGGCTGGCCCAGGCCGCCGCCCTCGTCAATGCCGCCAACCCGCAGCTGAGCCATGACCCCGCCCGGCCTTCCGGCATGAAAAAATCGCTGTTCCGACTTGGGAGCAACGGCTCGTCCCGCTCTAATCTTGCCAAAAGATACCGGACACTGGGCGGCGTCATCCTAAACGGATGGATGTACGACGGCGACTCGGCCAACATCGACCGCCTCGGGCACCGCCGATGGATTCTGAATCCCCCGCTGAAAAAAACCGGGATGGGTTACGCGGGAGACTGCAGCGCCCTGTATATATTAGACTGGTCCGGAAATTCTTCCTATAAAAATGTGGCCTGGCCCGCCAGGAATATGCCGCTGGAATATTTCGGCAACGATTATCCCTGGTCGCTTTCTACAGACGACATAGAAAATATTAATACTGTGAAAGTGACCCTGATCCGCCAGAGCGACAAAAAAAAGTGGGTGTTCTCCAGGAAAAAATCCAACGGCTATTTCAATGTGAACAATGACCGTTACGGACAGGCCGGCTGCATCATTTTCCGCCCGGACGGCATCCGCTACGAGAGCAAAGACCGCTTTACCGTCACTGTCTCCGGCACAAAATCCGGAACGATCACTTATACCGTGAACTTTTTCAGCCTTGCGGACCAACCTGCCCCGACGGCAAAACCAAACCCCACCGGCATATCCAAAATTACCGCAAAGAAAAAGGGATTCACCGTAAAGTGGGAAAAAGCGGCCGGACAGGTCACCGGCTATGAAATCGCCTATTCCGCCAGCAAAAAATTCCCCGGAAAAAATACATCCATAGTAATTATCGAAAAAAACAACACCGTGTCTCTAACTCTTTCCGGCCTGAAAGCCAAAACGAAATATTATGTCCGGATCCGAACCTACAAAACCACAAAGGCGGGCGGAAAAACGAAAAAAACATATTCCGGCTGGTCAAAGGCCCAAAGCATAACCACAAAGAAATAGTGCCATTAACCGCGTACCTCTTCCATCAGCACCTGGAGGAACATGATATGGTATTCCTCATCCTGGATGATCCTCGCCAGCACGGCGTTCACGCACGCATCGTCTATCATGCCCATATGCATACGGTACTGCTTGATCGCCGCCTGCTCAGCCTCTATATCTGCAGTCAGCATTCTCTCCATGCTGTCCGGAAGCGCCACGTACTTGGGCGTCCACACCCTTTTCTGTCCGTTGCGGTATCTTGCCACATAGTCAAGCCGGCCCCCGAGCAGCACGATCAGCTCACCCAGCTTCTGCAGATGCATCATTTCCGCCATACCGATGCCCAGAAGTGCCTGGGCGCAGGAACAGTTCTTACCGCACAGACGGCCCTCATTATTGATATACTGGGTGATGGCGGAAAGTTCCGACACGGAACCGCAGTAGTCTATACTGAGCATATTCGCATAGGCCGGATTACGCTCTTTCACTTCCAGCGGCGGATATGGCAGATCCATCATGATCGGCCGGACGCCGTTAAACCGACAGTCAGATTTTAATACATGCGCTTTTTCTTCCATAATAAATGCATCTCCTCGCCAAACCTCTATATGACAATATATGGCTTCAAGGAGGATGTGGTGCATGCCAAACTGGCCGCCGTATCATCCATATCGGCATTCACATTGTCGAATTCCTTCTTTTCAACAGTGCTCAGACAATCTCCCTCCGACAGATACCGGTGGGCCCTGTTAGAAAGCCCTTCGAAAAGATCCTCTCTGTTCCTGTAACGGTTAGAAAAAAAGCACTCCAGCATACTCATATTCAAGGTCTTGCCGAAACGGCATGGACGGGCGATCAGCGTCACATCATCACCGTTTTCCCACCATTCGCGGATGAAATCCGTTTTATCCACATAAAAGAAATCATTTTCGCGCAGGGATGCAAAATTTTATTTTCCGATACTTATGGTGCGCATAGGGTTTCCGCCTCTCCTGATAATCTGGGGATATTATACCCTGTTGGGGAGGAGACTGGCAAGGAGGGATTGGGGAGAAAGCTGATTCATGGCTTTCTGCGCGTTAACCGGGATGGCCTTTCAAAGCCCCTTATAAGAAGCATCCTTCACCAGCCTCTGCCCTGGTCACATTCGAGATCAGCCCTTTATCAATCGCATTATATATATGGGGCGGTTCAGTGAGATTTTTCTCCCTCACACCTATCGTTCTGTTTATACCATACAAAATATTTCGTTCGATTTGTTTGATGTTTTTGTCTGTATCATGTATAATATAATAAGCATACAGCACAAAACCATAGGAGGTATAAGTTTATGATTATTACCGCAACTGAACTAAAAACAAATCTTGGTAAATATCTTGAATTGGCTGCTATACAAGATATCTTTATTACCAAAAAAGGCAAAAACATTGCCCGGCTCACCAGTCCGTCTATTGACAAACTATCCGTACTGGACAGTCTTGTGGGAATCATACCC
>DPJQ01000213.1 GCA_003542935.1 Lachnospiraceae bacterium
GGAGCAGAAAGCCCGCCGGCGTTTTGAGGCGGACCTGCGGGAGCTTGGGCGCCTGCAGAAAAAATATGCCGTAAAAGACGGGGCGTGGCAGGGATACACCTACAGCGCCGGGGAGGAAGAGCATATAGAAGGGCAGCTCAAGGCGGTCCGGGAGGGGATTGAGGAGAAAAAGCGGCGCTGGAACGAGGCGAACACGCAGATCGCCGTGCAGGACAGCAGGATGAAGACCTGCCTGGCCCGGATCCGGGAGATCTGCGGGGAGGAGGAGCCTCTGGCCGGGGAGTTGATAAAGAACCGGGACTTTGACGCCGAAAAGAGCCGTCTGGAGTACCAGGGCGCACGGATGCGGGAGCGGGCCGATGGGCTGAGAGAGGCCGGACAGGGCTACGAGGAAAACCTGACGGCCCTGGCGGAGTACGGTGATCTGGTTCAGACAGAGCCTGTGGAATGGGAAGAACCGCCGGCGGAGTTGAATCGTGGGCAGCTGCGCAGACAGAAAGGAGAGCTGGTCAGAGACCATAAGGAAATTCTGGAACAGATCCGGGATGCCCGGGAGGGGCTTACCCGGCTGCTGAACCAAACCGTGCGGATGGAGGCTTTCGAGGAGGACTATTATAAAAAGCCGCTGGAGATTCTTCTGGAGCTTTCCGGCGATGCCTCCCGGGTGCTGCGCCAGCTTGCCACTACGATCCAGTCCTTTGACGACCTGATAGAGAAGCTGGAGGTGGATATCTCCGTGGTGGAGAGGGAAAAAGACCGGATCGTGGAACTTCTGGAGGAGTATGTACGGGATGTCCACGCCAATTTGGGGCGGATCGACGACAATTCCACCATCACTGTCCGGGAGCGCCCCTTGAAAATGCTGAAAATACAGATTCCGGCCTGGGAGGAAAACGCCAGCCTCTACCATATCCGCCTGTCTGATATGGTGGACGAGATCACCCGCAGGGGCATTGAGATGTTTGAGCGCAATGAGAATGCCCAGGAATATTTCGGCACCAGGCTGACAACAAAAAATCTTTATGACGTGGCAGTCGGCATCGGCGAGGTGCAGATTCGGCTGTACAAGATCGAGGAGCAGCGGGAGTATCCGATCACCTGGGCCCAGGTGGCGAGAAATTCCGGCGGCGAGGGATTTCTGTCCGCTTTCGTGGTGCTGTCCAGCCTGCTGTGCTATATGCGGCGGGATGACACGGACTTTTTTGCCGATAAAAATGAGGGGAAAGTGCTGGTGATGGACAATCCCTTTGCCCAAACCAACGCCGCCCATCTGTTAAAGCCGCTGATGGACATGGCAGGAAAGGCCAACACCCAACTGATCTGCCTGACCGGCCTGGGCGGGGAATCCATCTACAATCGGTTTGACAATATCTACGTGTTGAATCTGGTGGCGGCCAGCCTGCGAAACGGGATGCAGTATGTAAAGACCGACCACATCAAGGGCAGCGAGCCGGATACGCTGGAGGTGTCGCAGATCGAGGTGGTGGAGCAGATGGAGCTGGTGTTTTAGATTAGAGTTCCTGGCAGTATCTCTGGCAGAGTATACAGAGCATAGACAATACTTTGCCGGAGCTGAACGGAATACGGCAGTTTACCGATAGAAAAATGGAATGCCCCCGGAAGGCAGCGTCTTCCGGGGGCATGTTCAATAAAATCAGAATGTCAATATCACTGTCATTGGAAAAATCACCGCGTGCGCAGGAACCGTATAAGATTACATGGCATAAAGCAATACCGTATTTTTTTGGATTTCAAGGGTAAATTGCTCAACAATTGACTTGACTTTTTCTTCGTGCACAGAATCATACCTCCTTTTCCCGAATGTCTGTCCGTATATTGTAGTACGGCATGTAACTGTGAAGGTACTGAACAGCTACTACAGCATTGTTTTTGTGTGGCAGACACGCATTTTCTGTACCGCTTTCAGCTTATCATTTTAATTGATAAGTGGCAAGGTATTTTGAGCGCGCTCCATTGCTTTTGGCTGTCTTTTACAAGTATAGCAATATTTTATGTTTATAAAGCACTTTCGCAGGGAGGATGAGGCTGTTTTTTTCGGTGCGCTATGGTATACTGTCTTAAGAAAAAAGAGGAGGTCAGAATTATGGCAAGGACGGCGGCGATCGGCGTACAGGATTTTGAGACGATCATTCAAAATGACTATTTCTACGTGGATAAGACGGATTTTATTCGTGAATGGTGGGAGAATGGGGACAGCGTGACATTGATCACCCGCCCCCGCCGGTTTGGCAAGACGCTTACCATGAGTATGACAGAGCGCTTTTTTTCCGTGGAATACGCAGGACAGGGGGAACTTTTTGACGGGCTTGGCATATGGCGGGAGGAAAAATACCGGAAACTCCAGGGCGCGTATCCCGTGATCAGCTTGTCTTTCGCACCCGTAAAAGGGATGAATGATTTCCGGGATATGCGCAGGATGATGTGCCGGCTGATCTATGAACAGTACAATCGGTATAGATATCTTCTGGATATAGACGGCCTGATGGACGAGAAGGAAAAAGAGCTTTTCCGGGCCGTATCGCGGGATATGGATGAGGACATCGCCGCCATGTCGCTGCACATGCTTTCCGGGCTTCTGATGCGACAGTATAAGAAAAAAGTCATCATTCTGCTGGATGAATACGATACCCCGATGCAGGAGGCCTATGTCTGCGGCTACTGGCAGGAGATCGTTGCCTTCATGCGGAACCTTTTAAACGCTACGTTTAAAACCAACCCGTTTTTGGACAAGGCGATCCTGACAGGGATCACGCGGGTTAGCAAAGAGAGTATTTTTTCGGATTTGAATAATCTTACCGTAGTGACGTCAACCTCAAACAAATATGCTGTGTCTTTTGGTTTTACCCAGCAGGAAGTGTCGTCTGCCCTTGATGAATTTGGTTTGTCCGACAGGGAGGAACGTGTCAGGGACTGGTATGACGGCTTTACTTTCGGCAAGCAGACGGATATCTACAATCCATGGTCAATTATTTGTTTCCTTAGCGAGAAGCGGTTTTCCACCTACTGGGCCAATACCAGCAGCAACAGCCTTGTGGGAAAGCTGATCCGTGAGGGCAGCAGAGAAGTAAAGATCATTATGGAAAATCTGCTGAAAGGCGGTACGCTCCGCACAAAAATAGACGAGCAGATCGTGTTCAACCAGCTCGACCACAATGAATCCGCGATCTGGAGCCTGCTGCTGGCCAGCGGCTATCTGAAAGTGGAGGCCTATACCTTTGACCCGGATCTTGAGAAAGAAGAATATATTCTGAAGCTTACCAATAAAGAAGTGAGGCTGATGTTTCAGAATATGATCGAGGGTTGGTTCAAAAACTATGCGCCGGCCTACAATGATTTTGTCAAAGCGTTGTTGACGGATGATAAAAAGGCAATGAACCACTATATGAACAAAGTAGCTCTGGCCACTTTCAGCAACTTTGATACCGGTAAGCACCCTTCCGAGACCACGGAACCGGAACGATTTTATTATGGCTTTGTTCTTGGCCTGATGGTAGAGCTCTCTGACAGATATACCGTCACTTCCAACCGGGAGAGCGGTTTCGGACGCTATGATGTGGTGATCAGGCCGAAAAGCGGCACAAATCATCAGGACGCAGCCCGGAACGATGCCATGATCATGGAATTTAAAGTTCATGACCCCGAGGATGAGGCGACGCTCAAGGATACGGTGGCCGCCGCGCATCGGCAGATCGAAGAAAAACGTTATGCGGCGGCCCTGGAGGCGGAGGGGATCCCGGCGGAGCGCATCCGCAGGTACGGTTTTGCCTTTGAGGGAAAGAAAGTATTGATCGGCTGAACCGTTACGAATTCCTTCTTGACAAATACCGCCTCTTGTGTTTATGATAGATGCACAGAAAAAGGTAGTGAGAAAGAGGAGTACCCCGGCGCTGGCCGCAGAGAGGGATGTTCATCGGCTGAAAGATATCCCGGAGACAGGCCGAGGGGAAGGTGGCTTTCGAACCGGTTCGCTGAAAGAGCCAGATGTCACTGGCAGAAAAGCCGGTGCGCCGGGTTGCGCAGTAGGCGGACACGTTTCATCCCCGTTACCGGATGAGAGGATGCGGACAGACGGCCGGGTGCGGAATGCAGAGATGCATTTGCGGAAAGTATTTTTACAGGCATGGCCGGCAGCCCGTATTGAAATAAGGTGGTACAGCGGTTATCCCGCCCTTTGCGTATGCAGAGGGCTTTTTTTGATTTATACCCGCGAGCACAAAGATTTTCCAGATTCATTGGCGCTCGCGGGCATATACGGGCAATAACGCTGGCAGATCATAACGCTCGCGAGTATAACCGAGGTTGAGAAAAAATCACAGGAGGTCATGATGAAAAAAGAACTGGCAAAGACCTACGATCCCAAGGGGATTGAGGAGAGACTGTATCAGAAGTGGATGGACAGGGGCTATTTCCACGCCAAGGTGAATCCGGACAAGAAACCTTTCACTATCGTGATGCCGCCGCCCAACGTCACCGGGCAGCTGCATATGGGGCATGCCCTTGACAATACCATGCAGGATATCCTGATCCGTTTTAAGCGGATGCAGGGGTATGAGGCACTGTGGCAGCCGGGCACCGACCACGCGGCCATCGCCACGGAGGTGAAGGTGACAAACCAGCTCAAGGAAAAGGGCATCGACAAGGCCGCGATCGGCCGGGAGAAATTCCTGGAGTACTGCTGGGACTGGAAAGAAGAGTACGGCGGGAAAATCATCAACCAGTTAAAGAAGATGGGATCCTCCGCCGACTGGGAGCGGGAGCGATTTACCATGGACGAGGGTTGCTCCCGGGCCGTGGAGGAGGTATTTTTCAAGCTCTATGAGAAGGGCTATATTTACAAAGGTTCCCGTATCGTAAACTGGTGCCCGGTGTGCCAGACGTCGATCTCCGACGCCGAGGTGGAGCATGAAGAGCAGAAGGGCCATTTCTGGCATATCAATTATCCCATCGTCGGGGAGCCGGGGCGTTTCGTGGAGATCGCCACTACCAGGCCGGAGACCATGCTGGGCGATACCGCCGTGGCCGTGAACCCGGAGGATGAGCGGTACCGGGATCTGGTCGGGAAGATGCTGGAGCTGCCGCTGACCGGCAGGCGGATCCCCGTGGTGGCGGACGCCTACGTGGACAGGGAATTTGGTACAGGCTGTGTGAAGATCACGCCGGCCCACGACCCCAACGACTTTGAGGTGGGCAAGCGCCATAATCTGGAGGAGATCAACATCCTGAATGACGACGGTACGGTCAACGAGCGGGGCGGCAAGTACGCCGGTATGGACCGTTATGAGGCCCGGAAAGCTATCGTGGCCGACCTTACGGAACTGGGCCTTCTGGTGAAGGTGGAAGAGCATGTGCACAATGTGGGCACCCATGACCGATGCCACACCACTGTGGAGCCCATGGTAAAAAAACAGTGGTTCGTCCGCATGAAGGAGATGGCCCAGGCCGCCCTGGATGTGGTAAAAACCGACGAGCTGAATTTTGTGCCGGAGCGTTTTGACAAGACTTACAACCACTGGCTTGAGAATATCCGTGACTGGTGCATTTCCCGCCAGCTCTGGTGGGGGCACAGGATCCCGGCCTACTATTGCGACGAATGTGGCGAGATCGTGGTACAGTCCGGGATGCCGGAGAAATGCCCGAAATGCGGCTGCACCCGTCTGACCCAGGATGAGGACACTCTGGACACCTGGTTTTCCTCCGCGCTGTGGCCTTTTTCAACCCTGGGCTGGCCGGATAAGACGCCGGAACTGGAATACTTTTATCCCACGGATGTGCTGGTGACCGGATACGATATCATTTTCTTCTGGGTCATCCGCATGGTGTTTTCTGCCCTGGAGCAGACCGGAAAATCGCCCTTCAAACATGTGCTGATCCACGGCCTGGTGCGGGATTCCCAAGGGCGCAAGATGAGCAAATCCCTGGGCAACGGCATCGATCCCCTGGAGGTGATCGACAAATACGGGGCCGACGCCCTGCGCCTCACGCTGATTACGGGCAATGCCCCGGGTAATGACATGCGTTTCTACTGGGAGAGGGTGGAGGCCAGCCGGAATTTTGCCAACAAGGTGTGGAATGCCTCCCGGTTTATTATGATGAATATGGGTGATGCGGCCCCGGAAAAACCTTCGGCCGATCAACTGAGGCCCGCCGACCGCTGGATCCTGGCGCTTTTAAATGACCTGATCCGGGATGTGACGGATAATATGGAGAAATTCGAGCTGGGCATCGCCGTGCAGAAGATCTTTGACTTCATCTGGGATGAATTCTGTGACTGGTACATTGAGATCGTCAAATCCCGCCTGAATCCCCAGGGGAACCAGACGGCAGAAGCAGAGGTAGCCGATGGAAATGCCGGTGAGAGGGCAAAGGAGGCAAAAGAAAGTGCGAATGCGGCCCTCTGGACGCTGACCCATGTGCTGGGCGAAGCTTTAAAACTGCTCCATCCCTATATGCCCTTTATCTCCGAGGAAATCTACTGCACCCTGTACCCGGAGGAGGAATCTGTCATGATCGCCTCCTGGCCCGAGGCCCATGAGGAGTTTACGTACCCGGAGGAAGTAGCCTTCATCAGCCATGTCAAGGAAATGGTTCGCGGTATCCGCAATATCCGTGCGGAGATGAACGTGCCCCAGAGTAAGAAGACCCATGTCTTTGTCGTGACGGAAAACGAAGGGCTTGGGGCCATGTTTGCCGGCCATAAGGATGTATACCGGAAGCTGGCCGGAGCCAGTGCGGTGAGCGTTCAGGCGGATAAATCCGGAATCGGTGAAGATGCCGTATCCGTGGTGATCCCCGACGCGGTAGTCTATATGCCTCTGGAGGATCTGGTGGACAAAGAGAAGGAAAAGGAACGTCTTTTAAAAGAAGAGCAGCGCCTCACCAGAGAGATCGCCCGCGCGGGCGGGATGCTGAAAAATGAGAAATTCCTGGCCAAAGCCCCTGCGGCGAAGGTGGAGGAGGAAAAGGCAAAGCTTGAGAAATACTCTCAGATGATTGCCCAGGTGAAGGAACGTCTGGCACAGATGTAACAAAAACGTTACTTTTCACGCCCGAGCCACGCACCCGCTGCGTGGCTGCGGGAGAACATGATTCAGGCGGCAGTTTGGGCTTCGCGAAGCGAACTTTAATGCCCAAACTGCT
>DPJQ01000139.1:0-5161 GCA_003542935.1 Lachnospiraceae bacterium
AGCTTTGCGAGAAGCTGCTTTACTTATGCCCTGGATACCCACCAGGATCTCTGGTTTGCCACGAAGGATACGATCTCCAAACAGTATGATCATACCTTCAAAGATATATTTGAAGAGGTATTTGAAAAAGAATACAAGGAGAAATTTGAGAAGGCGGGTATCACCTATTTCTATACGCTGATCGACGACGCGGTGGCCCGCGTGATGAAGGGCGAGGGCGGCTTTATCTGGGCCTGCAAGAACTATGACGGCGATGTGATGAGCGATATGGTTTCCTCTGCCTTTGGTTCCCTGGCCATGATGACCTCCGTGCTGGTATCGCCCCACGGCTACTATGAATATGAGGCGGCCCACGGCACGGTACAGCGCCACTATTACCGCCATCTGAAAGGCGAGGAGACTTCTACCAATTCCGTGGCGACCATCTTTGCCTGGACAGGGGCTCTTCGCAAGCGCGGCGAGCTGGACGGGATCCCGGCCCTCGGCGAGTTTGCGGACAAGCTGGACAAGGCCACGCTGGATACCATCGCGGAAGGAAAGATGACCAAGGATCTGGCCATGATCACGAGCCTGGAAAATGTGCAGGTGCTAAACAGCCGGGAGTTCATTTTGGCGGTACGGGAAAAGCTGGAGAAATAAGGAATGGTTTTTTGTGCCTTTTGTTTTTTCTAATACGGGGCGTTCAATCGGTCTTAGGGTTTTTCGGAATTCGGCCCGCCCAAAAAATGCCGGAGCGGCTGAAGAATATTGGGAGGTAGAATGGAAATACGTTAAACAACGGAAGTAGATTTTTCCGAAATCATGAACATGACAGCGGTGTGCGTCCAGGACGCAAATACCATAGGAGAAAAGAACATGTCAGAGAATACAAAAGCCATTCTGGTGATCAGTTTCGGAACCAGTTTTCCGGACACCAGGAAGAGAACAATCGAAGCCATAGAGAAGGATATTGCCGATGCCTATCCGGGGTACCGGATCTACCGGGCGTGGACCAGCAAGATGATCATGAAGAAGCTGCTGCGCACGGAAAACAGAAAAATTTTTTCTGTCCGGGAAGCAATGGAGGCAATGAAGGCGGACGGGATCACCGAAGTCATTGTTCAGCCCACCCATGTAATCAACGGTATTGAGAATGATCTGATGAAGGAGGACGCTCTGGCCTATGCGGATTCTTTTGTGCAGATTCGTTTCGGAGCGCCTCTGCTCACCAGTGAACAGGATAATGACGAGGTGGTGCAGGCTGTGGCCGACGAGTTTTCTGCTCTGCCGAAGGGGAGTGCCGTGGTATTGATGGGGCATGGTACTACCCACTATGCCAATGCCATCTATGCCGCTCTGGACTACCGCTTCAAGGATAACGGCTATCCGAATATTTTCCTTGGTACGGTGGAGGCTTATCCAAGCCTGGATTCCCTGCTGCGGCAGGTAGGGGAGCAGAATCCCCGGTCGGTGGTACTGGCGCCCTTCATGATTGTGGCCGGTGACCATGCCACCAACGATATGGCCGGAGACAATCCGGATTCCTGGCGCAGGAAGTTTGAGGAAGCCGGTTTTACGGTGACCTGTGTGATGAAGGGTCTGGGTGAATATCCGGCGATCCGGCGCATATTGCTGCGCCATGTGGCCGAGGCGGAATAGCATCCGTAAAGCCGACGGATCGGTCGATGCGCCATTTTGCTGAAAGCGAACGGGACAAGATACGAGATGCATTTAACCAAAAAATCCGGAAATCCATTACTGGATTTCCGGATTCTGTAAAACAGCCAGTAGGGGAATCGAACCCCTGTTTCCGCCGTGAGAGGGCGGCGTCTTAACCCCTTGACCAACTGGCCATAGACATTGAAAAAACAGCTAGTAGGGGAATCGAACCCCTGTTTCCGCCGTGAGAGGGCGGCGTCTTAACCCCTTGACCAACTAGCCACGTCCTTACAACGTGCTTATTCTATACCACTTTCCGGAAAAAAGCAAGCACTTTTTTCGTTTTTTGCGAAAATTGTTTTAAAATAACATTTAATCATATTTCTATATGAAAATCCCTTTTTTTACCCGTACTTATGTAGTATACTGTTACCGGAAAAAGTTGTGGGAAAGGAGAGGACCCTATGGATATATGGGTCGGAAAGCAGGATGCGTGTAGGCATGGGTTATGATGTGCACCGTCTGGTGGAAGGGCGGAAGCTGATACTTGGTGGTGTAGAGATCCCCTGGGAAAAAGGGCTGTTGGGCCATTCAGATGCAGATGTACTGCTCCATGCGATCATGGACGCACTGCTTGGCGCTGCGGCTTTGCGGGATATCGGCCGCCATTTTCCGGATACGGATTCGAAGTATCAAGGAGCCGACAGCCGGATGCTGTTAAAAAGGGTGGGAGATATGTTAAGGGAGCGTATGTATGTGATCAACAATATTGATGCGACGATCATAGCCCAGAAGCCAAAGTTATTGCCCTATATTGACCGGATGGTGGGCAACGTGGCAAAAGATCTTGGCCTTGAAGAAGATCAGGTCAATATCAAGGCCACTACGGAGGAAGGCCTTGGCTTTACCGGTTGTATGGAAGGAATCAGCGCCCAGGCGATCTGTTCTTTGTCGTCTGCGCTGGAGTTTATGCCGGATGACCGGACGGGAAGCTGTGCCGTCTGTGGCGGATGTCAGGGAAAGGACAGGCAGGAAGAAAAGTAAGCAAAGGAGGATATGCTGTCATGAGAGAAAAACGAAACCTGTGGGCGACAGGCAGAAGAAAGATTCTGCTCTTTGCACTCATGTTTTGCTGGGGTATGTCTGTCTGTATGGTACAGACGGTTATGGCCGCAGGGGGAGGAAGCATCGGCAATTGCAAAATTGAATTTAAAGATGCCTCACTCGCCCGGAGCAAGGCGATTACTTATACGGGCAAGGCAATCACGCCGGAGATTGTGGTGACTGCGGCAGACGGCAGTGTGCTGCAAAAGGATGTGGATTATACAGTTCAATATGAAGACAACACCAACTGCGGTGTGGGGCGAATCATCATTATCGGAAAAGACAATTATGAAAATTACCATATTCTCAAATACGGCATTACACCGAAAAAAGTGACGGGAATAAAAGTGAAAAGCCCCTTTGCCATGGAAGCTACCGTAACCTGGAATAAAGTTTCCGGAGCCGACGGATTTTACATATACCGGAAGCCGTCTGGGGGCAGCTATAAATTTGTAGCAAATGTCACGGACGGGAACTATCAGGTTTTTCATGACAGGGATAAGTCGTTAAAAAATAATAAGAAATATACATATAAAATTGTGCCCTACGTCGTGGATGATTATTCCGGCGAGCCTCTGGACGGATGGCAGTACGAAGGACCGTCATTTTCAGGAAACGACGCTGGCCGGGAATTTCTGGATCCTCATGATCCTCATGTTTCCTATACAGACTATGACAGTTATTATGAGGAGCAGGATAATAATTATTATCGTTTTTATAATTATTCCTGCATTAAAGGAAAATGCGAAGACGCTTATGAAGCCGCATCGGCCGCTGCCGGTTCCGGCAAGGTGACAAAGACGGCGGACAATAAGTTTTATACAATCTATACCGGTGATGCCAACATTGATTATATGGTATCCGTGATCAATAAAAAGATCATCAAGGGTAAAATGAATACCGAAAAAAGGGTGCGTGCGATTTTCGACTGGATGGTTAAAAACTGTACATTCACGAAAGATGTAAAGGATTACGAGAAACTTTCTAAGATGAAACGCTATATTAACTATAGCAAGCCGTCAAACATAAAGAAAGCAGAAGCCTACGAAAAAAAGGCACGGAAGCAGATTTACGAAGGAAAGGCATTGTGTATCGGAATGAACTGGCATGATTCATATCGGGCAGAAGTTGCGCTGGATTACCGTAAAGGAAGCTGCAGTTATCTGACGCCGATGTTTAATGTACTGTGTAACGGCGCCGGTGTGGAGGCATATATTGTAGACGGCAATTATGTAAATTCGGATAAGAGCAGGATGTACCACAACTGGTCTTTTGTTAAGATCGGAAATAAGTATTACTGGTTTGATGTTCCGGTAGCCTGTAAAAACAAAACGGCCAAAGATACATGGTACAAAAAAGGAACAAAGTTCTGGAAAACCTGCCATGAATGGGATAAAAACGCCACAAAAGGATTTTCATCATCTATGTTTGCAAAATAATATTTTGAGATGATTTATTCCCGGTGGAGCCGTATGGGAGCGGCCTCACCGGGGTTTTTATTTGCTTTTTTGGCGATATTCTTTCGGTGTACACCCTTTTATATCTTTGAATTTCCGGATAAAATAGCTGATATTGTCAAAACCGCAGTCCAGAGCAATGGCAGTGACGGGCAGGGTGGTATGGGCCAGCATGTGGCAGGCCCGTTCCAGCCGATAGGTGATCAGGTACTGAATGGGCGACATCCCGGCAATTTCCCTGAAAAAGCGGCAGAGATACTGGGTATTGCATGAAACGGTATCGGCGAGCTGGTGAAGGGTGACGGGTTCCTGGCAGTGCTCCTCTATGTACGAGACAATAGCTTTGTAGCGGGCTATTTTCCGGGCATCATTTTTGGATACGGTATCCGCCATGGGGACGAAGAGGCCATTGCGGCCCAATTTCTCAAAAAGCTCCAACAATAAAATTTTACAGCGTATGTACCACCCGTTTTCACCCAGCAGCGCTACCCGGGTCAGCTCCGTGACCAGGGCATGGATGTCTGTATAGCCATTCTCCCCCGGATGCAGGATATTCTGCATCATTTGTGACTGTTCCAAAACCGGTGCGATATATATATCTTCCCATTCATCTCTGTAAGAGAAGTTTAAGATCTGCGGATCGAACAGCACTGCATCATGGAGGGCCGTGGGCTGGATACCCGTAAGTTGATGAAGTTCTCCGCTGTTGATCAGGCATATATCTCCCGGATGCAGATCTTTGGTTTCCAGGTTGATTTCCACCTGATAATCCCCCTTTAATATAAGAAGGATTTCCCCGTACCTGTGCCAGTGCCGTTCTTTGAAGAAATGTTCGGGATAGGTGGTGCCGGGGCCGGCGGCAAAATGCATGGCTCGCAGGGGCCTTTTGGGCGTGCCGTGGGCAACGCCTTCTCTCAGGGAAAGCTCTGAGGACATGGTATACTCCTTTGTGCAGTGTTACA
>DPJQ01000139.1:5464-8773 GCA_003542935.1 Lachnospiraceae bacterium
GCAGTGTTACAGCGGCTGTGTTTTTTATGTCAATATTATGTTATTTATTATAGAAAATATTGCAAGTATTTGCAACAATAAGTATATATATTATTATAAAAAAGCAGGAGGGTTGTAACCGTTCAGGTGAGTCGAACGGTTACGGAAGATTGTGTTATGGTTCAAAAATATGTTTATGGAACTCCGTTTGAAACGGAGGCTGTGACAGCCCGGATAGACAGGGCAAAGGGGGGTTCTGTCTGCGGAGAAGTCAGCCTGGACGACGGCTTTTGCTTCACCTGTGCACTGGAGGACGACGATGTGGTCTATGGGCTGGGGGAGGCCAACCGGGGAATCAACAAAAGAGGGTTCTGCTATGTCAGCGACTGTACGGATACGCCGCACCACACGGAGGATCTGCAGTCTTTTTACGGCGCCCACAATTTTATCGTGGTATCCGGCAGCCGGACGTTCGGGCTGTTCGTGGATTACCCGTCAAAGCTTACCTTTGATATCGGTTTTACCCGCATGGACAGGCTGAGCATTACCTGTGAGAGGGCGGATCTGTATCTCTATGTTATCGATGGGGAGACACCGTATGATATTGTGAAACAGTTCCGCAGGATGATCGGCAGGAGCTATATTCCTCCGAAATTCGCCTTTGGTTTCGGACAGAGCCGTTGGGGATACAGGACGAAGGAGGACTTTCGGGAGGTGGCTGAGGGTTACCGCAAAAATCATATTCCCATCGATATGATCTACATGGATATCGATTATATGCAGGATTACAAAGATTTCACCCTGAATGAGGAAAATTTTCCGGATTTTCCGGCGTTTGTCAGGGAGATCAAGGAACAGCAGATCCGTCTGATCCCCATTATTGACGCGGGAGTAAAGATCGAGGACGGATATGAAGTCTATGAAGAAGGCGTTAAAAACGGGTATTTCTGCAAACGGGAGGACGGCAGCGACTTTGTGGCCGCGGTGTGGCCCGGTTACACCCATTTTCCGGATGTGCTGAACCCGGAAGCAAGACAGTGGTTCGGGGATAAGTATAAGCTGCTGACTGACCAGGGGATCGAAGGCTTCTGGAACGATATGAATGAGCCGGCCATCTTTTACACGCCGGAGGGCGTCAGGGAAGCGGCAGAGAAGGTACAGGCATTTTTCCGGAATCCTGCGGGTGAGGTTTCCAACATGGATGTGGATGTACTCGTAGAGGGCCTGGCTAATAATGAGAAAGACTATGCGTCCTTCTATCACCAGGTAAACGGGCAGAGGGTACGCCATGATAAAGTACATAACCTGTTTGGCTACAACATGACCCGGGCGGCGGGAGAAGCTTTTGAGCGGCTCGACCCGGAGAAACGTTTTCTGATGTTTTCCAGATCCTCCTATGTGGGTATGCACCGCTACGGCGGTATCTGGATGGGCGATAATATGTCCTGGTGGTCCCACATCCTCCTGAATCTGCGTATGCTGCCGTCTCTGAATATGTGCGGTTTTCTGTATACAGGCGCCGATCTGGGTGGTTTCAATGCGGACGCAAGCCGGGATCTGGTGCTCCGGTGGATGGCTTTGGGTGTGTTTACACCTCTGATGCGAAATCACTCGTCTATGGGAACACGGGAACAGGAGTGTTTCCGGTTTGAGCGGGTGGAGGATTTTCGCCATATTGTGGAGGTTCGCTACCGTCTGCTGCCGTACCTGTACAGCGAGTATATGAAGGCGGCCCTGGAGGACGATATGTATGCGAAACCTCTGGCCTTTGTCTATCCTCAGGATGCCCATGCGGTGCAGGTGGAGGATCAGCTGATACTGGGGGACGAAATCATGATCGCTCCGGTATACACGCAGAATGCGAAAGGGAGATATGTGTATCTGCCGGAGGAGATGATGTTTGTCAAGTTTATGCCTGACGGATCGATTTGTCAGGAGATGCTTCCGGCGGGACATCACTACGTGGATATCGCCCTGAACGAGGTACCCCTGTTTATCCGTAAGGGAAAATGTATCCCTGTGGCGGAGACGGCGGAATATGTGGAAGCCCTGGATACGACGGATATGAAAATGATCGGTTATCCCGGTTCTTCCTACACATTATATGAGGATGACGGGATACATAAGGATTATGATAATCCCGCAAACCGGAGAATATTGAAATCTTAGAGGTAACTGTTCCGTTCGTGATTGGGAAACAGGCAGGAAGTCTTGCCGTGGATGAATGGTGTGCTATACGTTTATCTGATTCTGGTTGCGCCATACCCGCGGTGACACGCCGAATACATTTTTGAAGGCCCGTGAAAAGTGAAGCTGGTTGTCGTATCCCACTGCTTTGCTGATATCGCCGATGGACAGGCGGGTCAGTTTCAGGAGTTCTGCAGCTTTTGTCATGCGGTAATTCAGCAGGAATTCCTGGGGCGTCTGTCCCACAGCGCCTTTGAATATCTTTCCGAAGTAGCTGCGGTTCAGGCTGCAGTGGTCGGCGATATCTTCCACGGAGATATCGTTCTGGAAATTCAGTTCGATAAACGCCAGGGCTTCGTGTACGTAAAAATCCCGGAGTTTTCCACCCTTGGAGGTGGGGAGGCCCATAGGAGAGACGGAGCGGGTCAGGGCATCAAGGAAAAGGTAGAGATGGCCGATCAGATGGAAGGGCGGCATATCACCGTGTCTGGCGATGTAGAGCATCTCCTGCATCATGGTTTCTCTCATGTCATGGGAGCGGGCATGGTAGATCGGAGCATTGGGAGAGAGCCCTGTGACGGAGAGGGCCTCCCGTACCCGCAAACCGTCGAACTCCACCCAGGTGTATTCCCAGGGGAGATCATTGTCGGCGATATAGGTATTGACCTGATTGGGAAAAATCATAAAGCCCTGGCCGCTTTTGATCTGGTGAATGTGGGTGTGTCCCGATGCATCGTCGGCGTACAGCATGCCCGTACCGGATATGATGTAATGAAACAGATAATGGTTGCGGGCGGCGGGGCCGAAGGTGTGGGACGGTTCACAGCGCTCCCAGCCGAATTGATACAGACCGAGATCCACAAAGTTTTCGTTGGGAAAGATGGAGAAGATGATATCGCTCATGGGGTGTCCTCCGAATCCATGTCCGCACGGCGGATTTTTTTTAAGTATACGTGATAATATACCAAAATGCTACATGTTTTTCCTTATAAAGGGGAAAATCAGCATAATGGTATAAAAGAGCAAATATCTGGCTATTTATAGACGCATTTGGGGATGTTATAATACCCATGCAAATGAATCAGTATTCTATCCGGGTGGCGGAAAAGTGCATTTTGCGTTACAGTTCAGGCTTGGCTGAAC
>DPJQ01000139.1:9061-9676 GCA_003542935.1 Lachnospiraceae bacterium
GTTCAGGCTTGGCTGAACTGTAACCATTTTGCGGCTTAACCGTCGGCCGGAAATTAAGAAAGGAGAATAATACGATGAGAAAGAGGGAAAAAATGACAAGCCTTTTTCTGGCCGGCATGTTGCCTGTCTCGGTTCTTCTCACTGGCTGCGGGGGCGGCCAGGAAAACAGCGGCAAGATTGAGATCGAGCTGGTGCAGTACAAACAGGAGGCGGTTGGCGTCTTTGAACAGTTGGAGGAGGAATTTAACAAGACCCACGACAATATCCACCTGAAAATTGATTCCCCCAACGACGCGACGACGATCATGAAGACGAGGTTCATCCGGGAGGATTATCCGGATATCCTGGGGATCGGCGGAGACATTAACTATTCCTATTTCATTGATGCCGGTATCCTGGCGGATGTGACGGACTATCCGGGGCTGGAGACGATCAATCCGGGTTACAGGGACATTTTGGAAGGACTGGAATTTGTCCCGACGGAGGGAACCTTCGGCGTGCCCTAGCGCAGGCCCGTTAGGGCGGCTATGATGAATTTTTTACTGTGTACCGATATTGCTCCGGAGTCATTTTTTCGGATTTTTTAAAAACCCGGCAAAAATAACCCACGTTGTC
>DPJQ01000292.1 GCA_003542935.1 Lachnospiraceae bacterium
TGACATTGGTACTGAACAGTTACAGGTGATAAAATATTGCATGCGGTATGGGTACCATGCCGCCGGAGGGAGCTATGAAAGAACAGGTACACGGCGGAGATATATACCGCCATCCGGGGATGCTGGATTTTTCGTCCAACATGAATCCGCTGGGAACGCCGTCATCGGTGACGGAAGCTGCGGTAAAGAGCCTGGAGCAGATATCCCATTATCCCGATATCCAGTGTGCAGCGCTTACGGAAGCGCTGGCGGACTATGAGCAGGTTCCCCGGGAACAGATCATCTGCGGCAATGGGGCGGCGGATCTGATCTTTTCGCTGGTACAGGCGGTCCGCCCGAAAAAGGCGCTGGTGCAGGCTCCGACCTTTGCGGAGTATGCCCAGGCATTGGAATCGGTGGGGGCTGCTGTGTCGTACTACGATTCTGCCTGCCGGGATTTCAGGATTGACAGGGGATACCTGGAAATGTTGGAGGAATCTCCCGATATGGCTTTTCTGTGCAACCCCAATAATCCCACCGGATTTCTGATTGAACCGAAGGTTCTCGGAGAAATTGCGGAGGCCTGCGAAGATCGCGGCATTTTGCTGGTGGTGGATGAGTGTTTCCAGGACTTCATTCCGGATGAAGAGAAGCATACGCTGAAACCGCGGCTGGCCCGCAATCCCTGTCTGTTTCTGCTGAAAGCGTTTACCAAGCGGTATGCTATGGCCGGTCTGCGGCTGGGCTATGGCCTTTGTTCGAACAAGGGGCTTTTGGAGAAAATGGGCCGGGTGACGCAGCCCTGGAATGTCTCTATCCCTGCCCAGGCCGCCGGGGTGGCGGCGCTGAAGGAGCGGGCCTATGTCCGGGAAGGGCGCAGAGTGGTGGCGGAGGAACTGTCCTTGATGAAACAGGAGATGGCTGCCGCCGGTCTCCAGGTATATGATTCCCAGGCCAACTATATCTTCTTCCGGGGGCCGGTGGATCTCAGGGAGCACTGTCTGAAACAGGGGGTGCTGATCCGCAGCTGCAGCAATTATCCGGGTCTGGACAGCGGATATTTCCGCGTGGCAGTGCGGCGGCATGAGGAGAACCAGGTATTGCTCCGTGCGCTCCGTCTGCACCCCAATCTCAAATAATCACGAACACAAAGAAGCCGCCTGTTGTAAATGCCTGACAGGGCAGATATTTTTTTACAAGGATCTTGCGGCCGGATATTTTAACAATCGGGGAGGTAACAGCTATGGCAAAAGCGATCATGATACAGGGCACCATGTCCAATGCGGGGAAGAGCCTGCTGGCAGCCGGATTGTGCCGGATTTTCCGCCAGGACGGCTATCGGGTGGCACCCTTTAAATCCCAGAACATGGCGCTGAATTCTTTTATCACGGAAGAAGGGCTGGAGATGGGGCGGGCCCAGGTGATGCAGGCCGAGGCGGCCGGCATTAAGCCGTCGGTGCTGATGAACCCCATTTTACTCAAACCTACCAACGATACCGGTTCCCAGGTCATCGTAAACGGGGAAGTGCTGGGGACCATGGATGCCAGGGAATATTTTGCGTACAAGCCGAAGCTCTTCCCGGATGTGATGAAAGCGTATCACACGTTGGCGGAGGAGTATGATATCATCGTGATCGAGGGTGCGGGCAGTCCGGCGGAGATCAACCTGAAACGGGATGATATCGTCAATATGGGTATGGCAAAACGGGCCGGTGCGCCGGTGTTGCTGGTGGGCGATATCGATCGGGGAGGCGTGTTTGCCCAGCTGGTCGGCACCGTGGCTCTGTTGGAAGAGGATGAGAAATCTCTGGTCAAGGGTCTTATCATCAATAAATTTCGGGGGGACAAGACGATTCTGGATCCCGGTGTAAAGATGCTGGAGAAAATGGCCGATATCCCTGTGGTGGGTGTGGCCCCATATCTAAATATCCAGGTAGAGGACGAGGACAGTCTGACCGAAAGATTTTCCTTCCGCGGAGAAGTGGGATTAATCGATCTGGCGGTCATTCGGGTGCCCAGAATCTCCAATTTTACGGACTTTAATCCCTTCGAGAGTATGCCGGGTGTGACTGTGCGCTATGTGGGCAGCGTCCGCGAACTGGGAGATCCGGATATGATTCTGCTGCCGGGCACAAAAAATACCATGGAAGACCTGCTCTGGATGCGGGAGAACGGCCTGGAGGCCGCTGTCTTGAAGGCTGCGGCTGCGGGTAAGGTGATCTTCGGCATCTGCGGCGGATATCAGATGCTGGGAGAACGGCTGTCCGATCCGGAGCATGTGGAGGCCGGAGGAACGGTGCGCGGTATGGGGCTGTTACCCATGGAGACTGTGTTTGCTGCGGAAAAGACGAGGACCCGCGTGACCGGCATATTCGGAAAAGTGGACGGTGCCCTGGCCGGACTGTCGGATATTCCGGTGGAAGGCTATGAAATCCATATGGGAGAGACAACCGGGAAAGACGGCGTGTGTTCCATGACGGCCATAGAGGATTTTGTGCAGAGGGACGGCGTCAAGCCCGACGGCGGTCAGAAGGGAAATGTTTACGGCACCTATATTCATGGGGTGTTTGACCGCGAGGAGGTGGCGAAGGCTGTAGTTCGCGGCCTGGGACGCCAGAAAGGGATAGATACGGAACATATTACCGGCGTGGATTTCCGGGCTTTCAAGGAGTCGCAGTATGATATCCTGGCAGAGGCGCTGAGGAAGCATTTGGATATGAAAAAAATTTATGAGATCCTGGAGGCAGGAGTATGATGTGTGAAAAGGACGCCTTTGAAATTAGGGAATATGCAGCATATAATGGAGGTATACGATACTATGGAATGGGAAAAGGTTGGGCCCAGGGAGATTGAGGCCCGTAGTTTTGAGATTATCACGGAGGAGCTTGGAGACAAGAAGCTGATTCCGGGGACAGAATGGATTGTAAAGCGGTGTATCCATACCAGCGCGGATTTTGATTACGCGGACAATCTGTGTTTCTCGGAGGGCGTGGTGGAACAGGCGCTGGCGGCCATACGGGAAGGTGCCTGCATTGTGACGGATACCCAGATGGCCCGATCAGGCATCAACAAAAGAGCGTTGGCCCGTTATGGCGGCGAGGTGTTCTGCTTCATGTCCGATGAAGATGTGGCCCAGGCTGCCAGGGAGAATCAGACTACCCGGGCGACAGCCTGTATGGACAAAGCGGCGGCCATGGATAAGAAACTGATCTTTGCCATCGGCAACGCACCGACGGCATTGCTGCGTCTCCATGAACTGATCATGTCGGGCAGGCTCAGGCCGGAACTGGTGATCGGTGTGCCCGTCGGATTTGTCAATGTGGTGCAGTCGAAGGAGCTGATCATGGAAAGCGATGTGCCATATATTGTAGCCCGGGGCCGGAAGGGCGGCAGTAATATCGCGGCGTGTATCTGCAACGCGCTGCTGTATATGCTGGACGACAGGCGCGAATAAGCGCATAGTTTCAAGCATGATTTCCTGAGAGGATACTATTTGAGCCTGCAAAAAATGGGGCTCCTGAAGGAGGGCGTTGATTGTGTTTGGTGAATGCCATATGCATGTTTTTATGAACGGCACGGATTATCGGCGGGCTGTCATGGAACAGAGGGAAGGAAAGTGTGAGACGGTGGTACGCCGAAATCTGGAAGCCTACCGTCGCCATGGCGTTACGTTTGTGCGGGACGGCGGTGATCACTACGATGCCTCGCTGCTGGCCAGACAGCTGGCTCCGGAATACGGGATCGACTACCGCACGCCGGTATTTGCCATCCACAAGCAGGGGCATTACGGCGGTATCGTCGGGCATGGCTTCGGTGATCTGGTGGAATACGAGGCGTTGGTGCGGGACGCCATAGCACAGAACGCGGATTTTATCAAAATCATCGTCAGCGGCATTATGGATTTCAACAAAGCCGGGGTTCTCACAGAGGCTTCCCTCAGTTCCGGGGAGATCCAGGAAATGGTGCATATCGCCCACGAAGAAGGAATGGCCGTAATGGCCCATGCCAATGGGGCCGATGCGGTACGCAGTGCAGTGCTGGCCGGAGTGGATTCGCTGGAGCACGGCAATTTCATGGACAGAGATTGCATACAATTACTGGCGGAGGCGGATACCATATATGTCCCCACCGTATCCACCATATACAATCTGCTGGGAGATAACCGTTTTCCGGACAGAGAAGTCCGTGAACTGTGGAATCGCCAGAGAGATGTGATCGCGGCCTGTTTTGAGGCCGGCGTCCGTCTGGCTCTGGGCAGCGACGCCGGAGCCTACTGTGTTCTTCACGGCCAGGGTATTGAGGATGAATACAGAGCTTTCTGCCTGAGCATCGGCGAGTCCGCGAAACTGAAAGTGCAATTGATGGAGGGCGAGCAGCGCATACGGGAGAAATTCCGCAGAAAATGAGGCAGCAGCCAGAAATTTTGTTCGCGTTTTACAAAAACTCCGTCATAAATTCCCTGTACCAGAGAGGCATATGATTTCTCTGGAGCAGGGGATTTTTGCGTTCTTTGATGGAAATGGTATCATAAAATGTTTTCCAAAGCTCCCGGTACTCATCCGGTTTCCGGGAGAGCAGCACCTCAGCCTGTTCCCGGGACAGGGCAGTCAGATACCATTCCTTTCCGGCCGGATGGATGGCTGCAAGCTGTCTGCCCACATCCAGTATCAGAAAATTCTCGCCGGACAGCCGGTCGGCAAAATGAGGGGTCAGCATGGACAGGATATTGCCTTTGGGGCGGATGCGGGCGAAAAGGACACCTTCTATGGTGGCATCAAAGCGCAGAAATTCTTTGTGATAGTGGGTTTCGTTGGCAATATTCCGGTTCAGCTCCTGAATGCGCCGTACGGCGGGCTCTGTCAGCATATCCACCACACGGGCGCCGTAGTAAAACCCGCCGACGAGAAAACGGTAGATATCGTCTGCCCGGGAATCCTCCGGTGACATGGCGGCCCGATAGACCATGTGCCAGGCTTTCGGAGAGATTTTTTCACGTATGGAGCGGCTGACGCTTTCCGCCTTGGCCGCATCGGGAACCACAGTGATGTAATCGCAGAACAGTTCCATAGTCACGGCTCGGTTCATCTGCAGACGGACATGGGAATGTCCTTTCCGCGAAGCCCAGGCGTCATAGACGGCGGTAAAGATGGAATCCGGATCGTCGTCACAGAGATAGATGGTAGTATTCATAGGATCCTCCCGTATACTGATACTGCAAATACAATTGTTTTGGAAAATAGTTCTCTATGGCCATCCTGTTCATCTACATTTGTCCTGAAAGGCTTTTAAAAATGTCCTCCTGTTCCGGCTGCCCTCCGAGATGGAAGTCATCAAACAGGGACAACTGGCGGTAACGGCCATGGGGATCTTCGATCCGGAACCGCTTTTTTCGGTCGTCGGCGACGAGTTCTCCCGTGAGGTAATCCTCGTCCAGACGAATGGTGCGGCAGGTCCGGCCTTCGCAGGTGATGAAATAACCGGCCCGTTTCAGCACGACGCCGAATTTTTTCAGCATATCAAAATCCAGGGCGCCGTAGCGGCGGGCTTTCATAATCCGTCTGGCGGATTTGACGCCGATTCCCGGTATCCGAAGCAGAGCGGCATAACTTGCCCTGCCGACTTCTATGGGGAACTTTTCCAGATGGCGCAGGGCCCAGTCACATTTGGGATCCAACAGCAGATTGAAATGGGGACGTTCCTCCGACAGCAGCTCGTCCGCCGAAAAGCCGTAATAACGCAGCAGCCAGTCCGCCTGATAGAGCCGATGTTCCCGCAGAAGCGGAGGCGGCGTGCCCAGAGACGGGAGGCGGCTGTCATCGTTGAGGGCCGTGTAGGCGGAGAAAAAAACCCGTTTCAGATCAAACTGCCGATACAGCGCTTCCGTCACGCTTAAAATCTGGTGGTCTGTCTCCGGCGTTGCTCCTATGATCATCTGAGTACTCTGTCCTGCCGGTACGAAGCGGGATTTGCTGCTGTAATCCCGGCGGCCGGGAAAGTCGGGAAACTGCCCGCCAAAACCATCTCTCCCTGAAACTCCGGGAACATGGATGCCGGAGGCAGTCATATAGCTGCCCTCTTCTTTTAACAGGGAAGGTGTATCCGGTAAAGAGGGATAGCCGCCGGGTACACCGGAGGGTGTGGCGGCCCTGTCCGTGATCAGCTGACGATTCTCGCGGATGCCGCTCTGGATCTGGCGCATGGGGGCCAGGATGCGTTTACGGGATTTGGCGGGAGCCAGAGATCTGAGGCCGTCCACTGTGGGCAGTTCCAGATTGATGCTCATGCGATCCGCCAGATGTCCCACATATTCGATTAGAACCGGGTCGGCGCCGGGGATTGCCTTGACATGGATATAGCCCCAGAATCCGTACACCTCCCGCAGCAGCCACAGTGTCTGATACATCCGCTCCATGGTCTCATTTGCCGTGTTCAGGATACCGGAGCTAAGGAACAGTCCCTCAATGTAGTTTCGCCGGTAAAACTCCATGGTCAGCGTACAGATCTCCTCCGGGGTGAAGTAAGTCCGCACCGTATCATTGGAAACACGGTTCAGACAGTAGCGGCAGTCATGTATGCAGGCGTTCGTCATCAATATTTTCAGCAGGGAGATGCAGCGGCCGTCGGCGGCAAAGCTGTGGCA
>DPJQ01000065.1:0-536 GCA_003542935.1 Lachnospiraceae bacterium
TGTGACCCGTATGACTACGGATGTGACGAATATGCAGAACGCCTACCAGATGATCCTGCGTATGTTCACCCGCGCACCCTCCAGCCTGATCATCGCCATGTGTATGGCTTTCTACATTAATGCCCGTCTGGCGTCGGTATATCTGATCGCGGTGGTATTTTTAGGCATTGCCCTGTCCTTCATGATCCCCAGGGCCGCCCGGTATTTTGAACAGTGCTTCCGCAAATACGATGATTTGAATGCCAGCGTGCAGGAGAATGTGTCCTCCATCCGTGTGGTCAAGGCTTATGTCCGGGAGGAGTATGAGCAGACCCGCTTTCAGAAGGCCAGTGAGAATGTTTACCGGATGTTCCTGAAAGCGGAACGTATCGTGGTGGCCAATATGCCCCTGATGCAGTTCACCGTCTATACCTGCATCATCCTGATCAGCTGGCTGGGGGCGAAGATGATTGTGGTGGGCGATATGACCACCGGCGACCTGATGAGCCTGATGACTTACTGTATGAACATATTGATGAGCCTGATGATGCTCTCCA
>DPJQ01000065.1:848-3441 GCA_003542935.1 Lachnospiraceae bacterium
TGATGAGCCTGATGATGCTCTCCATGGTGTTTGTGATGATTACCATGAGCGGGGCCAGCGCCAAACGTATTTACGAGGTGCTCAGTGAGGAGCCGGATCTCACAAACCCGGAAAATCCGGATTACAATGTGCCGGACGGAAGCATCCGTTTTGACCATGTGGACTTTTCCTATAAAAGGGGCAGCGGGGATTCCGTGCTGCAGGATATCAACCTGGATATCCGTGCCGGGGAGACTGTCGGGATCATCGGCGGCACCGGTTCCGCCAAATCCAGCCTGGTCAATCTGATCAGCCGCCTCTATGACGTGACGGAGGGCGCAGTCTATGTGGGCGGTAAGGATGTGCGCGGCTATGATTTGGAGACGCTGAGAAATAATGTGGCGGTGGTATTGCAGAAAAATGTGTTGTTTTCCGGCACGATCCTGGAAAACCTGCGCTGGGGCAATAAGGAGGCTACGGAGGAGGAATGCCGTGAGGCCTGCCGCATGGCCTGTGCCGACGAGTTTATTGAGCAATTTCCTGATAAATACAATACTTATATTGAGCAGGGCGGCACGAATGTGTCCGGCGGGCAGAAGCAGAGGCTCTGTATCGCCCGGGCGCTGCTGAAAAAGCCGAAGATCCTGATCCTTGACGACAGCACCAGCGCGGTGGATACGGCCACGGACAGCCGGATCCGGAAAGCCTTTGCTACGGCGATCCCGGGTACGACGAAACTGATCATTGCCCAGCGGATCTCCAGCGTGCAGGACGCGGATCGGATCATCGTCATGGAAGACGGCCGGATCCACGGCTTCGGCACCCACGAGGAGCTGCTGGCGGGCAACGAGATCTACCGTGACGTATATGAATCCCAGAATACCGGTTCCGGTGATTTTGACGAGGGAGGTGACAACTGATGGCGGAAGAAAGAGCAAGAAAGTTAAAAGGGCCGGGGGGCAGAAGGAATATGGGTCCCAGGCCGAAACTGGAGCATCCGGGCAGGACTCTCGGGCGGCTGTTCGGTTATCTGATGAAACTTTACGGCCTGCAGATGGTCGTGGTGGTGGTACTGATCTTTGTCGGCGTGCTGGCCAACGTACAGGGCACCATGTTCATGCAGACGCTGATCGACGATTATATCATGCCCATGCTGGGGCAGGAGCAGCCGGATTTCGGCCCCTTAGGGGCAGCGATCGGCCGGGTGGCATGCTTTTATGCTTTGGGTGTGGCCTCGTCGTTTATTTATAACCAGATCATGATCTATGTCACTCAAGGCACGCTGCGGTCGTTGCGGGATGACCTGTTTACCCATATGCAGACTCTGCCGATCCGGTATTTCGATACCCATGCCCACGGCGATATTATGTCCATTTACACCAACGATATCGATACGCTGCGTCAGATGGTCAGCCAGAGTATTCCCCAGTTTGTCAACAGCCTGGTGACCATTGTCAGTGTGCTGTATTGTATGATTGTGCTGAGCCTGCCCCTTACAGGGCTGACCCTGGTCATGGTGGGCGTGATGCTTGTCTGTACCGGTAAGCTGGCCGGAAACAGCAGCCGCTATTTTATGGCCCAGCAAAAGGATCTGGGTAAAGTCAACGGGTTTATTGAAGAGACCATGGAGGGACAGAAAGTGGTCAAGGTGTTCTGCCATGAAGAGGAGAGCATCCGGGCCTTCAATGAAATGAACGACAGGCTTTTTGACAGCGCAAAGAACGCCAATACCTTCGCCAATGTGCTGATGCCCGTCAACGCCCAGATCGGCAACATCAGCTATGTGCTGATCGCCATGGTGGGCGGCGCCATGGCGCTGAACCATATGTGGGGATTTACTCTGGGCGGGCTGGCCAGCTTTCTGACTTTCAACAAGAGCTTCAATATGCCGATCAACCAGATCAGCCAGCAGCTCAACAGTATCGTCATGGCCCTGGCCGGAGCGGACCGGGTATTTGGCCTGCTGGACGAGGAGCCGGAGGTGGACAATGGTTACGTCACCCTGGTGAACGCGGTGCGGGACAAGGACAGAAAGCTTACAGAATCGGAGAAACGGACAGGACTCTGGGCCTGGAAGCATACCCATACCGACGGAAGCGGCACGGACTATGTGGAGCTTACCGGGGATGTGGTATTTGACGATGTAGATTTCGGGTATAATCCGGATAAGATCGTGCTTCACAATGTGGATCTTTTTGCCACGCCGGGGCAGAAGATCGCTTTTGTGGGCTCCACGGGCGCGGGAAAGACTACGATCACCAACCTGATCAACCGGTTTTACGATATCCAGGACGGTAAGATCCGCTATGACGGCATCAATGTCAATAAGATCAGGAAGAGTGATCTGCGCCGGTCCCTGGGAATCGTGCTGCAGGATACCCACCTCTTTACCAATACGGTCATGGAAAATATCCGTTACGGCAAGCTGGACGCCACCGACGAGGAGGTTTACGCGGCAGCCCGGCTGGCCAATGCGGACGGCTTTATCCGGCGTCTGCCCCAGGGCTATCAGACCGTGCTCACCGGTGACGGGGCCAACTTAAGCCAGGGCCAGCGGCAGCTTCTGGCTATCGCCAGGGCCGCAGTGGCCGACCCGCCGGTGCTGATTCTGGAT
>DPJQ01000065.1:3766-3888 GCA_003542935.1 Lachnospiraceae bacterium
GGCATGGATAAGCTGATGAAGGGACGCACCACTTTTGTGATCGCCCACAGGTTATCTACGATACGAAACAGCGACTGCATCATGGTTCTGGAGCAGGGACGGATCATCGAGCGGGGCAGCCA
>DPJQ01000065.1:4257-5072 GCA_003542935.1 Lachnospiraceae bacterium
GGGGAAATATTATCAGCTTTATACGGGGAAGATCGTAAATACGTGATGCCTTTTTCCGGGGTTCAGTTTATCATTGGCGGTTTTGCCGGCATTACAGATGAGGTTTTGATATTTTCGAAAAAAGTTTCCGCGGATTCAGCGGCCGGCATTTCGGCCGGCATTGGATCCGTGGAAACTTTTTCTATACTTTTTATGTCAAGGCAGAGGAAGTATGTTACAATAAACCTGCCGGATAAGCAAAGTAATAAAGGCAGGTGAGAAACTATATATGCATCACCCGTCTATGATAACGGAAGTACCCTGTTTCCCGCCCTGTCCGAAAAAGCTATGGCGGAGGATATATTGCCCAGCGAAAAGGAAATCTTAAAACGGGTGCTGCTGTTTCCCAAAGCAGCGCTTACCGTGAAAGGAAAAAAAGTCAGCTATCTTGACCTTATGTCCTCAGGCTATGTGCCGTCTCTGAATGAAGCGGTGCGGAAAGTCGTTCCCGTTATATCGGACAGGTTTTCCTCCATATATGAGTTTATCGATAATCAGGGGTTGCTGTCCGATGTCAGAAAGCGGTTCTATAAGACCATGTTACAGGTGCGGATGGACTATATACTGAGGCCCGCTCATAGATGCTGCGTTTCAGGCAAGTTTTGCGCGGCTGCTCAGGAACGGTTGGAAAGCGGCACGGAATATACGGAGAAAGATTTTGATGCCCAATATAACACATGGAAAGAATAAGCCGAAAAAATATTTTGGTTAACGATATTGAAACATTGCGGGAAATATGATATGCTCAGTTATATATTTTTCGGAAGGGGAAATTT
>DPJQ01000065.1:5224-13691 GCA_003542935.1 Lachnospiraceae bacterium
CTTGCCATCCCCAATCTTGGATGGTATAATCATATATAGTTCAATAAGACATTTTAGGAAGGAACCGGCAGATATATGGGAATGTTTTTGAACAGCATATCTCCGTTTGGTGAATTTGAGAGTATCGCCAGAACCAGATTTTTTGTGGATAAATCCCTGATGATCGGCGAGCTTATTTCGACTGTGATGGAGAGCGGGCAGAAGTATCTGTGCATTACCAGGCCGCGGCGCTTTGGGAAAAGTGTGGCGGCGAGTATGGTCGCGGCCTTTTTCGGCAGGGCGAAAGACGGACGGGAGATCTTTGACCGGCTTGAGGTTGCGGCATGCGATTATTATCAGGCGTATGTCGGCAAGTATGATCTGATCTTTATTGATTTCAGCAGGCTGCCAGAGAGTTGTCATTCTTATGAAAAATATATCCACCGCATTTTGAATGGGATAAAAACGGATTTGATCAGAGAACACCCGGATCTGGGCCTTGGCATGGACAGATCGGTATGGGATAATCTGCAGGCCGTATATGAACAGAAAAATATCCGGTTTGTTTTCGTGATGGACGAGTGGGACGCGATTTTCCAGAAAAGCTTTGTCACCGGGGAGGATAAGAAAAGCCATCTGGAATTTCTGCGGGATCTGCTGAAAGGACAGCCCTATGTGGAATTTGCCTATATGACGGGGGTTCTGCCGATCGCCAAATATTCCAGCGGCTCCGAATTAAACATGTTCAAGGAATATGATATGGCGACCAAAAAGAAATTCAGCGAGTATTTCGGATTTTCCGACGCCGAGGTGGACCGGCTGTTTGCCATATACCGGCAGACGACGGAGGATGCGGAGATCACACGGGAAGACCTCGCGGAATGGTATGACGGCTACACGACGGCGGCAGGCAGCAGGATGTATAATCCCCGTTCCGTCGTGGGGGCGCTGGCGGATAACCAGATCAGCAATTACTGGACGAGTTCGGGCCCTTATGATGAGATTTTTTATTATATCCGCAATAATATAGAGGATGTGCGCGATGATCTGGTTTTGATGGTTTCCGGAGAACACATAGAGATCAAGCTGCGCGGGTATTCGGCCCTTTCTCAGGAGCTGGATACGAAAAACCAGATTTATTCTGCCATGGTGGTGTATGGCCTGCTGACTTATGAAAACGGGGCGGTGCGCATCCCCAACCGGGAGCTGATGGACAAATACGACGAGCTGCTGTTGGACAACGAAAGCCTGGGATATGTCTACAATCTGGCAAAGGAATCGGAGCGAATGCTGAAGGCCACGCTGGCGGGGGACACGGATACCATGTCGGCGATCCTCAAACTGGCTCATGACACGGAATCACCCATTTTTTCCTATAACAGTGAGATTGAGCTGTCGGCGGTGGTCAATCTGGTATTTCTGGCCGCCCGGGATAAATACCGCGTGGAGCGTGAGGATAAAGCAGGAGAAGGGTATGTGGATTTTATCTTTTATCCCGAGCGCAAAGGGGCGGATGCGCTGATCCTGGAGCTCAAGGTGGATGATACGCCGGAAAACGCCATCCGCCAGATCCGGGAGAAAAATTACGCTCTCCGCTTGGAGGGAAAAGTGGGGGAAAAGCCCAAATATACGGGGAGGATTCTGGCGGCAGGGATCAGCTACAGCAGGAAGACCAAAGAGCATTCCTGCAGGGTGGAACGGCTGCGGTGACGGCAAAGTGAGGAGTTAAAACGTAATAACCTCCCCGTCATCCGGTACAAACAGATTTCCATGATAATATTCCCGCCCCTCGGCAGTATAGTTTTCTTTCCTGTGGGCCAGATCCCTGTCCTCGGTGTGCCAGAGGACGAGGTTGGGGATACCGAGCTCCTCCGCCAGCTTGCAGGCGTCCATGACAGTACTGTGATGTTTTTCGTAGGGCTTGAACTTTTCACGCTGGCTGTACAGGCAGAAAGCCTCGTGGAGCAGCCACCGGGCGCTCCGGACGTAGGGAAGCAGGGCCTCGCGGTAGGGCTCGTCGCCGGGGAAGGCCAGATGTACGCCGTTGTCCATGTGGATAGAGCAGCCGAACTGCTTCTCCTTTGTGGAGCCGATATCGAAGAAGGTAAAACGGTCTCCCAGGATCTCTTTCTGGCCGCCGTCCTCCACCACATGGAACAGGATGCGCCTGTCGAAATGGGCCGTGAATTTCTTTCCGATGGTCAGGCAGGAGAGGGTCTTGATGGTGTCCACCAGCTCGCGGTGGCAGTATATGTGCAGATCGCCCTCGTAGCTGCCCTTGTTCATGGCGGTGGCGATCATGCGGACGATCCAGACCATGCCCAGGATGTGGTCGTTGTGGGCGTGGGTGACGAACACATGATGGATTTTCTCCAGAGGGATCTGCTGCTTTTCCAGGGCGAGAAGGATGCCGTTGCCGCCGCCGGCGTCGGTCAGAAAATACTCATCCTCCTTTTTCATGGCAAAGCAGGTATTATAGCAGTGGACGGCCTGGGCGTTGCCCGTGCCGAGAACGAACAGTTTTTCCATTTTTTTGTGTACCTCCTGACGGATCTTTTTAGTTATATCATAAATGAAGCAGCACCGGTATTCAAGCGGCGCGCATGAAAATACCGGTGCAAAAGGAGATTATGTATATATTAGTGCATCCGCCCACGTATCAGAAAGGGGATGATCCGATGAGCGGGTGTCCTGACAATGTGACGGAGCCGTTTTAGTCCGGCTCTTCCGTAAGGTTCAGGGACTCGACGATCTTGTTAAATCCGGACAGATCGTAGGTCGTTCCCTCATGATTCTGAATTCTCTTCAAGAGCACTTCTTCTTTCTTCTCCCTGGCGAGAGTAATATCGTAGACTTTCTGGGCCTTTTCCCTGGGAATCACCACCACGTCATCGTTATCCGCGAAAACGAGATCTCCGGGATGTACGGTTACGCCGCACATCACGACGGGATGGTTGATCTTTCCCGGAAACGCCTTTGTGGTTCCCATCACGTTGATGGCCTGGGAAAATACAGGGAAGTTCAGTTCTTTCATCAGCATGGTATCCCTCACCGCGCCGTCGGTGATCATGCCCACACAGCCCTTGGCCTGGGCGGAAGCGCTCATCATGCCGCCCCACATGCCGCCTGTGCGGGTGTCGCCGGAATAGGCGATCATCAGAACGTCGCCCGGTTTTAACATATCAATAGCTTTATGGATGATTACATTATCGCCGGGTCTTGCCTCCACGGTCATGGCTACGCCGCAGATTCTGGAGCCGGGCCATACGGGATGGATCTTTCCGCCCATAGCGCCGGTTCTGGCTTTGATGCCTGGCGGTGAGCAATGAGGCGTATGCAGGTTTTAAGAAAGAATGCCGTGGGGTGTTCCTTCTTTTTTCAAATTATATATTTACTGTGTGGGGATATGGCAATGGAGAAAGAAATGATCATTGTGGACTACAGGATGCCCGAGAATGGGGTGGATCTGGAGGAGGCGGAGCTGCCCTTTGATCCGTGCCGGAATTTTGCCCTTTTGGGGAAAGAGGAGGAGAGCGGCTGCAGCATCCGCTCTGAATATAAACGGTTTCGGAAATGCTTTGGCAAAAAGGGCGTGTACGCGTTCATGCGGCTTTCCCGGGTGTGTACGCCCTACAATACCCTGGGGCATATTGCGGGGGTTCATCATGTGTCTATGTATATGGCGAGGCAGCTGGCGGCGAAGGGGGTTCCGGTGGATCTGGGGCTGATGTTCGGCGCGGCACTGATGCACGATATCGGGAAATACGGATGCCGCCCGGAGGAGGGCAGACGGGTCCCCTATCTCCATTATTATGCAACATACCAATACTGCCGGGAGAACCGTCTGGAAACCATAGGAGATATCGCTTCCAACCATTCGGTGTGGGATCTGGAGCTGGAAAATCTGTCAGCGGAGAGCCTTCTTCTGATTTATGCGGATTTCCGGGTGAAGAGCATCTATGATGCCGGGAAGAAGGAGCAGATCCATTTCTGGAGCCTTGATGAATCCTATGAGGTAATCCTGGGGAAGCTGGACAATGTAGACGAGGCGAAGCGGACGCGGTATGCCAGAGTATACGCGAAACTGAAGGATTTTGAGGAGTATATGATCTCCCTGGGCTGCGCCGTGGATCTGGTTTCGGCGCCGGGGGAGGCCGTCCGGCGGCCTCCATTGCCGGTATCCTGATGGCGGGCTATGAGATCGATTTCGCCAAGGAGATCCCGTCCGGTTTCCATGCGCCGAAGGTGGGAAAGAGCCTGGAAGATGTTTTTAGGAATTTCCTGGACAGACTGCTGTATCCGGAGGCCCATGCGGCGGAGCGGGAACGGCGTTTCGCCGGGTTTGCCATGACGGTTACGATTCCCTGACAAAATTTTTCCTGATGTGCGGCGGCGCGGAGATCCGGTATGACCGGTGCAGCCGGAAACAGGCAGAGGCCCTGACGGAATTTGCCTTTTCCCTGATCCCGGGAGAGGGGGGCGGGGAAAGCCAGGTGGCGGCCCTGTATTTTATTCTGCTGTGGATGCGCCAGGGGTGGAAACCGGAGAAAAATGTATCGGATCTGATCGCCGAGGGGATTCCCGCCATCAAGAAAGAACCTTACAGTGTGCAGTTTCTGGCCGCCAGGATCCGGGAATTCTACCAAATTCCCAGCGATCATGGTATGATCTATTGTGACATGACCCATCTGTATATGGAGAACCAGCGTTCCGAGGTGCCGTGGATCTATAAGTTTATGAACCTGGAGATCCTGAAAAAGCGTCAGGGCGTGAAGAAAAGCCGTGAGCAGCTCTATCAGTATGCCTCCCATCTGCTGCATATGCTGCAGTTTTCCGGACAGATCGTCAACCGTCTGCAGGCCGGGGATAATCTCCTGGCGATTGTACCGCTCCTGTCCGAAGACCAGTGCCATGAGATTGTCCTGGAGCTGATCCGGGCCCTGGAGATCGAGGAGTACGCCGTTTCCAAATATATTCCGCCCTGTCTGGGACAGATGTTCGCTCTGCTGGGGCAGGGGGAACGGGATTATATCCTCACGCAGCTCCACAGGCTTTGCAGCGCGGATCACAGCCGGACGGTGATCGCCGTACTGGAGACGGCGGGGAAGATACTCCACAACGGATCGGGTAAACTATCCGACGGGGAGCGTTCCCGGGCCGAGGGTATCCTGTGCATCGGTATGGCGGATTACCGTGACGAGATCACGCAGGAGGCGTTCTACATCACGGGGTATGAGCTGTTTGGCAGCAGGAGTTTTACGCCGGATGAAAAACAGCGGTATTTCTCTGAACTGGCGAGAAAGATTCTCACACTGTTAAACTGGGAGCGGCTGGGTCTCTATGTTTATTTCAACGGCGCGGCCCTGAACCGGATCTACCGGTTTGTGTTTGAGAACGGAGTCCTGACCGAGAAAGGATTTTCCTACGGCGGCAGCCTGATCCGCCCCGAGGCTACAGGTTACGGCGCGGTCTACTATCTGGAGAATGTCCTCAAAGACGACGGGCAGGACATCAAGGGAGACCATCGCCTGTGCGGGATTCGGGAATGTGACCTGGGGTATCAGCAAAAAGGCCACGGAGCTGGGTGCGAAAGTTGTGACTCTTTCCGGACCCGACGGCTATGTCTATGATCCCGACGGCGTATGCACACCGGAGAAGATCGATTATCTGGTTACGATGAGAAATTCCGGAAGAAACAAAGTGCAGGATTATGCGGACAAATTTGGTGTGGAGTTCTTCCCGGGTGAAAAGCCCTGGGGCGTCAAGGCGGATATCTGTATGCCGTCCGCCATGCAGAACGACGTACATATGAAAGAGGCCCAGCAGATTGCGGCCAACCATGTCCGCTACTATATCGAGGTGGCCAATATGCCCACCACCAACGACGCCCTCCGTTTCCTGATGGATCAGAAGGATATCATTGTAGCACCCTCCAAAGCCGTAAATGCGGGCGGTGTTGCCACTTCCGCCCTTGAGATGAGCCAGAACAGCGAGCGTCTGGTGTGGACGGAAGAAGAAGTGGATAAACAGTTGCATAATATCATGAATACGATTTATAATAATTCCGTTGCCGCCGCAAAGAGGAACGGCCTTGGCTACAACCTGGTGGTCGGCGCCAACATTGCAGGGTTTGAGCGTGTGGCGGAGGCTATGCTGGAGCAGGGCGTTTTCTGAGAATAAAACGGCTTCTATACCCGCGGGTATGAAAAGGAGGTAAGTGAAATGAAGATTGTAGTACTGGACGGATACACGGAGAATCCCGGAGATCTTTCCTGGGATGCCCTGGGAAAGCTGGGGGAGCTGACCGTATATGACCGCGTTTCCTATGCGGAGGATCCGGTCATCCGCGAGAAGATCGGCGATGCGGATGTGGTGATCACCAATAAGACACCGATCAGCAGGGAGACTCTGGATGCGTGCCCGAATATCAAGGCCATCGCCGTGCTGGCAACGGGTTACAACGTGATCGATTATGAGTATGCGAAGGAAAAAGGAATCCCGGTAATGAATGTGCCTACCTATGGGACGCAGATTGTGGGACAGTACGCGGTGGGACTTCTTCTGGAGATCTGTTCCCATTTCGCCCATCACGATCAGGCGGTGAAAGAGGGACGCTGGGAGCACAATGACGACTGGTGCTTCTGGGACTTCCCGATGATCGAGCTGTACGGCAAGACTGCGGGTATCATCGGCCTGGGAAGGATCGGACAGTCCTCGGCGAAAATCCTGAACGCCATAGGCATGAAGGTGATCGCCTATGATGCTTTCGAGTCCGATGCGGGAAGGCAGCTGGCGGAATATGTGGATCTGGATACCCTTTTGGCCCGGTCCGACGTGATCTTCCTTCATTGCCCGCTGTTCCCGTCCACGGAGGGCATCATCAATCAAGATAACATTGCCAAGATGAAGGACGGTGTGATCCTGATCAACAACAGCCGCGGACAGCTCGTGGTGGAGCAGGATCTGGCCGATGCATTAAACAGCGGCAAAATATACGCCGCGGGTCTGGATGTGGTGTCTACAGAGCCGATCAGGGGGGACAATCCGCTGCTGAAAGCGAAAAACTGCCTGATCACGCCCCACATTTCCTGGGCGGCCCAAGCGGCGCGCCAGAGGATCATGGACATCACCGTAGACAACGTAAAAGCCTTTATAGACGGCAATCCTACAAATGTGGTGAATAAATAAGATGAATGCGATATTGAGACAGAAAGCGGATCAGATCATCCGGGAATCCCTTGCCGCGGTGATGCCTGACCGCGCAGTTGAAAAAGCGCTGAAAGATTTCCGCAGTGCCGGCGGACGCACTGTTTTGGTGGCGGCCGGAAAGGCCGCCTGGCAGATGGCGGCCGCGGCGGTGCGGGTGCTGGGCAAAGTGGATGACGGAATCGTCATCACCAAGTATGAACACGTAAAGAGTGAAATACCGGGGGTGGAATGCCGGGAGGCAGGCCACCCTGTTCCCGATGAGAACAGTTTTGCGGCCACCGAAAAGGCACTGGAAAAGGTCAGCGGCCTCAGCGAGAAGGATACGGTCATTTTTCTCCTTTCCGGGGGAGGGAGTGCGCTGTTTGAAAAGCCGTTGATCCCGGGGGAGGAGCTGCAGGATGTCACGAAGCAGCTTCTGGCCTGCGGGGCGGATATAGTGGAGATGAACACGATCCGCAAGCGTCTGTCCGGCGTAAAAGGCGGCCGTTTCGGCCTGGCCTGTATGCCGGCAAAGGTGTATGCGGTGGTGCTCAGTGATATTCTGGGCGATCCGCTGGATATGATCGCGTCGGGCCCGGCCTATCCGGATTCTTCTACCTGTGAACAGGCAAAGGCGATCGTGGAGAAATACGGCCTGCAATTGTCTGAGAAAGCCCGGGCTCTCATGGAGGAGGAGACACCGAAGTGCCTCACCAATGTGACGACGCAGATCACGGGAAGTGTCCGGGAACTCTGTCAGGCGGCGGAGAAAGCCGCCGAAGGCCTGGGTTTTGTCCCGGTGCTGCTTACCGATGAGCTCTGCTGTGAGGCGAGAGAAGCGGGGAGTATGCTGGCCAGTATCCTGCGCACCCATGCGAAGGAGGGCAGAAAGCTCTGCTATATTGCCGGCGGTGAGACGGTGGTACATCTGACCGGAAAAGGAAAGGGCGGAAGGAACCAGGAGCTGGCTTTGGCGGCAGCGCCGCTGCTTGCGGGAATCCCCAATGCCTGTGTATTTTCCGTGGGAAGCGACGGCACAGACGGGCCTACGGACGCGGCCGGCGGCTATGTGGACGGGGATACGATGGCGTGCCTGAAAGAAAAAGGACTGGATGTATTTGCGGTGCTGAAAGATAATGACGCTTATGCGGCTCTGGCAGCGGCGGACGGACTGATCGTTACGGGGCCGACGGGCACGAATGTCAATGACGTGGCTGTGGCGCTGGTGGATTGAGGAAAAGGTAATGTCAGTAACTTAAGTCCGGACGCTGCCATCTGTGTGACGGCTTAAGTTACTGAC
>DPJQ01000039.1:0-3987 GCA_003542935.1 Lachnospiraceae bacterium
GGCCTCCGCGTGGGACATCTGCAGAGCCGGGACGCTGTAATTCATCATATATTTCACCTGGTCAACCATGTTGTAGCAGCTGTATTTGGCATCGCCCAGGGTGACGGCCGGCAGAGAGCGGTAGAAAAGGAAAAGCCGGCCGACCCACTGGCGGACTTCCTCCGTCCGCCCGGCTTCCATACAGAAAAGCAGTTCATCCGTGTGCTCCCAGGTGATCCTCCGGGCCGCGGGCAGGGAAGCCCGGTAAAAATAAACGGTTTCCGTGTCCTCCCGTCGGCGCTGGTTCATCGCGGCCACGGTTTCTTTGCGGGCCCGGGGCAGTTCCTTTAAGGAACTGTGGGCGGCGCTGATACCGTAGACGACCGTCTGGCGCATATCCCAGAACAGGGCGGAAATGCCGCGGACGATTTTACGGCAGTAGGCTTCGGGGGAGATGATGTCTTCCGAAGGCAGAGACAGCAGGAGATAGCCCATGGACGGAATATGGGGGTGGAGCAGGTAGAGCATGGATCTTCGTAACCGTTATCCGCCAGGAAGCGGTTCACGGCTTCCTCGGAAAAATCGCTGTCGGAGTGCAGCGTGGCCAGAACCAGGGAGCGGTTTTGATAGAGCAGCTTTATGCGCCGGGATCCGGGATCGGAGGCACCCGGCGTATAGCCTTCCAGCAGCCCGTAGAGGGCCTCCTTATCCCGGGCAAACTGAGCCTGTTCACAGGTGTCTCTGACTATGAGCTCTTCCTGCACCTGCAGCTCGTGGCTGGCGAGCCTGCCGAGGGTGCGGGTCATGACGGCGCAGATATCCGGGATCCCGAAAGGTTTCAGGACATAATCAACGGCGCCGGCCCGAACGGCCTCCCGCATGTAGTCGAAATCATGGTAGCCGCTGATAACGATGATAAAAAGTTCCGGATACCGTTCCGTCAGAAGGGGGAGCAGCTGTAAGTCGCCCATCACCAGCATTTTCATGTCGGTGATGACAATGTCGGGATGAAGCCTTTCGATCAGATACAGTCCTTTCGAGCCGTTGCCGGCCTCTCCGATGCACTGTACCCGGGTATGCAGGGAAGCGAGTTTTTCGATCGTGTCTTTTCGGGTCAGTGTCTCGTCATCAATGACTATATACCGGTACATCTTTTCCTCCTTCATGTGTTCTCCTCCCCGTCCAGCAGGGGCAGCAGGATCCGCACCGTAGTGCCTGCGTCCCGGCGGCTGTCCACCTGCAGCCCGTAGGGTTCCCCGTAGTACAGGCGGATGCGGGTGTGGATGTTTTTAATGCCGATGCCGTCCCTCCGCCGCTGGCCCAGTTCCGTAAATGTCGGTTTATCCTCTAGCTTTTGGCGCAGCCTTTCCAGTCCTTTTTCGCTCATGCCGATACCGTTGTCCGAGACGGAAAGGATCAGGTTCTGATCCGCACGTTCGGCAGAGATATGGATGCAGTCCCCGAAATTGCAGTAGTCCAGGCCGTGGTACAGGGCGTTTTCCACCAGAGGCTGTAGGATCAGCTTCAGTACGAAGCAGTGGTGCAGTGGGTCGGGAATATCCATAATCAGCCGGTAGCGGTGGTCAAAACGGATCTCCTGGATCGTAGTGTAGTGCAGCGTATGGCGCAGCTCATCCTCCAGGGGCACCAGCTCGCTTTTGGTTTTTAAGCTGTAGCGGAACATGGCGCCCATGGCCAGGGACATGTCGGCGATGCTGGGTATTTTTTCCAATGTGGCGATGCTGTTGACGGATTCCAGCGTGTTATAGAGAAAATGGGCGTTGATCTGGGATTCCAGGGAACGCATCTGGGAATCCAGCAGGATCAGGCGGTTTTCCAGTTCGTTTTTTATGTACAGGTTTTTATCGTCCAGCATTTTCTGGTAGGCGTTGTACAGGGTGCCGATCTCATTATTGTAAGAGAAATAGGGCGCCGCGGAGATATCCGCGTCCTCGTCCGCATGCAGCATCAGTTCACTGAGCCGGATAATGGGTTTGGTGAGATTGGCGGACAGAAAGAAAGAGATCAGTATCATGATCAGCCCGCAGGCGGCACCCCCGGCGATCAGGGCGATGCGTGTGATGCCGAATCCCCGGTACAGCTGCTCCCGTTCGATCCGGGCCTCGAGAGTCAGGGAATCCAGGGGGATTTTTTCCTCATAAAACAGGGCATTGCGGTCGTCTATGCCGCCGGGCAGGGTATCGGCGTTGGTGTAGATGATGTCCGGGCCGTTTTTTACCGTCAGCTCCGCAATATCCGGCAGGGGATTTACCGCGGCAAGGTTAAAAATGTCCGGTGAACAGTCCACAAAGAGCATGCCGAGAAATTCCCGGCTGTAGGTATCGTAGAGGGCGGTACAGAAGGACACCGTGACGGTCTCCCGGGCAAAAATAACGTAAGGATAAGAAAATGTACACACTTGTTCTGTAAAATACCTTTGCTATAATGGGTTTGTGAGGACATGCATTCGTATCAGTTCGGCCCGGGACTTTGCACACCGTTGTAAAGTCTTATATTGTGCCCAGGGGGAATCTGCCCCTTTGAAGTAGGAGATAAAGACGATGAAAAAAAGATATTCGGCCTTGGGCTTCTGTTTTTCTGCCTGTGCTTGTCCGGCTGCGGAGCCAAAAAACAGGCGGACAGTGTGGAGGAAGAACCTGTGAAGCTGACATTGATGACGCCGAATCGGTGGTACTCCGGGTTTGAAGATGTCATAAATGAGCAGTTTCCGGGGGTAGAGCTGGAGGTGATGAGCTATCTGGAAGAACAGTATTACACGGTACTGAAAACCAAATTGGCCACCGGCAGCGGGCCGGGATTGATTATCTGGCAGGACAGAATATCGGCTATGTGGAGATTAATCCCTTTGGAAAGCAGGTGGAAGATCCCCAGGTGGCCAATATTTATACGAAGGAATTTTATGAGCTTCTGGACGCGGCGGTGACGGAAGCGGAGAAAAAAGGCATTACCGTGGATCTGAACATGGGTTCCGGCTGGAACGCCAACAGCCAGTTTGTTAAGCTGGAAGATTCTATGGGCAACATGGCCCTGGGCAGGAAAACTCTGGGGGGCAGCGTCCTGGACGCAAGCCCGACAGTTCACGATCCCAAGCCGGAGAAGAGTATTTTCTATGATGGGAATACAAAAAAGGACGAGTGGTCTAAGGAGGATGTCTGGCAGCAGGGTGTCCTGGTGGCGGAGCTGACCGGTGAGAAGGGGAAAAAATATGAGACGAAGACATCCCCTATGGCAGGAATAACATCGGCCTACAATGAGTTTATTGACGCAGACGGCAAAAAGATCACATACGAGTCGCCGGTGCAAATCAGTACGACAAACAGCGTGTTCGTCGATGCCGGGGATGCCAGGATCCAAAACGGCAACCTCACATTAAATAAAAACGATATTACTGTTACCAGCGGTAAGCAGTATGAAGTGATTGCCATGTATTACCTGCCCACCGGCGCCCGGGGTATCGACAGCGAAAAACGGCCTGGGTTATGATTTCGCGAAATATTTGCCGACGATTTACAAAGAGTACAGCGCGGTGCCCTTCTACATGGGCCTGGGGACGGCAGAACCCTTCCTGGCCTACACGCTGAACGCGGAGGAAAAAGCCCGTATTACCTACGATTACAATACGTTGGTGGGTGCGAAATTTGCCGAGGGCTTGGCAGGCTTCCAGAGCGCGGCGGCCACCAGCGGTGTACAGTACCGCCAGGAGGCCTACAATCCCCCCATCGATACCATAGCGGAGGCGAAGTACGTGGACATCCCCGAGGCGGAACAGGGAAATGAGATGGGGCTGATCCGCGCTTCCTCCGGCGCCCATCTGTACGGCAGGAATCTGATCACCTGCGAACAGTATACACTGGGCTGCACACTCTTTAAAAATACTTTGGAGCAGGTCAAAATCGGTTATGGCAATATGGCCACCAGCGGTGTGAACAATTTCTTCTATCACGGTTTCAGTTACCGCTATGGTGTAAAGCGTCCTGCAAAACGTGA
>DPJQ01000039.1:4303-4494 GCA_003542935.1 Lachnospiraceae bacterium
AAAGCGTCCTGCAAAACGTGAAAAATTCCTTTGTCAAAAAAGCTAGAGTTTATAGGGGTTCTAGCCGTTTTTTACAAAGGAATTAAACGGTGAAAAATGGGGATACAAAGGAAATAACCGACAAATTAGAAAGCCTTTCAAACGCTGATTCCATAAGGGTTTCAGCCGATTTGAAAGGTTTTTCTCATTTG
>DPJQ01000039.1:4788-4937 GCA_003542935.1 Lachnospiraceae bacterium
TTGAAAGGTTTTTCTCATTTGTAGACAAAGGAAAAATTTTACTGTAATATGTGCTTGATCCCTTTAGTAGATACATATGCACGCATATATTGGTTTAATATAGTTCTGATTGAACCATCTATTTTTTCTATTTGTTTATTGGTCATTGA
>DPJQ01000084.1 GCA_003542935.1 Lachnospiraceae bacterium
ATTAATGTTTATTGATACTTGTCCATACTCCGGTGTATGCAAAAGCTCGGCAAAACTTCCTCTGGGATCCGTATTCATTTTAATATCATACCTAAAACGATTCACTGGCAAATAGGTTAAATAGAGGGAATATAATTTTTTTGCAAAAGACCCCTCAGGCATTTTGGGCATAAGCAACGTATAAGGCTGTTGCTTAAATTCTTCCAAGAGTTCAACAATCTCACCTAGTGTTACACGATGCGTTATCGGAACATAACAATAGCGTCCGTTTTCCTTTTCTATTGGAGTAACCCCTTCATATTCGCAGTGTTTTTCTTTGCCCTCCAGCAAGTCGAACATAGCAGACACAAAATCAACAATATAAAGTAATTCCAGCTCTGTATTACGATCATCAACTGTAAAGGGTTGATCGTTTGCTATTGCCCAGCAAAAAGTTGACACAGCCGAATTGTAATTCGGTCTGCTGTGCCCCATCATATTTGGAAAACGATAAACGGCAACTTTTATATTGTTTTCCTTTCCATAGGAAAACAGCAACGTTTCTCCAGCCAGCTTGCTCTTTCCATATTCTGATGAACTATAACGTCCAACTAAAGCGGCCTGAATAGATGATGCAAACATCACTACAGCTCGATTATTATATTTCTTCAAAAGTCCTAACAGATCTGATGTAAAACAAAAATTTGTTTTAACAAATTCTTCCGAATTTTGGGGTCTGTTGACACCGGCTAAATGAAACACAAAATCACAAGATTGACAATACTTTTCTAATTCTTGTTGAGAAGTATTAGTATCATATTCATATATGTCATCAATCTTTATGGCAGGTCTGGTTCTGTTTTTCTTATCCCGCAAATTTTTTAAATTATTAACAAGTGCGGTACCCATCATTCCTTTTGCACCTGTAACCAATACATTCACATTCTCACCCGATCTTTCCCATCATCTATAATTTCATCTGCTTTTACAATTACTTCATTGCTTATCGTTACATTACTTCCAAGCTTTGCCCTTTTGCCCACTTTTGCAAAAGTCCTAATTACTGAATTTGTATAAATTAGTGCATAATCGCTTATCTTACTATCATGATGAATTTCTACTCCCGGGTTTAGTATCACCCCGTTTCCAACTTCCGCTCCGTTTTGAACGACAGTATTGTTTAAAAAAATGCACCCCTGCCCTATCTGTGCATATGGACTCACATAAGAAGTACTACATATGACATTGGGAAATGAGTATCCTATTTTCTTAGCTGTTACATAGATTTTTTCTCTTAATACATTATCCCCAATCGTCACAATAAGGTTATTGTACTCAGGATAGAGCTTGTCCAAATCTTTTATTTTACCTACAATTTTAATACCACAAATTTTCGTGTTAACTTCATAACCGTCGTCCACAAAATAACAGTCATATCTTTCTCTGGTATGTTCCGAAACAACCCTTCCCAAGCCCCCGGAACCCACTAATAATAAGTTTTCTTTCATCATTAATTATGTCTAATGCCATTAAGCTCTTCTTGAACATAGTCAGTTGTAAGAATCTTTTTTATAGTTCCTTCAATATCAAGGCGCTTTGTGTTATGGCTTGTATAAGACTCATCCGCCAATGTATGAACATCACCGTTAACAATATACTTGTCGTAATTCAAATCGCGACTATCTGCAGCAACTCGGTAATAATGTCCCATATCTTCGGCTCTTAATTTTTCTTCTCTTGTCATAAGCGTTTCAAATAGTTTCTCACCATGACGCGTGCCAATAATACGTGTGCCAGAATCGCCAAAAAGTCGCTGTACTGCTTTGGCCAAATCGCCAATTGTACTTGCATCAGCCTTTTGTATAAATAAATCACCCGGGTTCGCATGGTCAAAAGCAAATCGTACTAACTCAACAGCTTCATCGAGATTCATCAAAAAGCGAGTCATATTAGGATCTGTTATTGTAATTGGGTTACCTGATTTAATTTGATCAATAAAAAGTGGGATTACAGACCCTCTGGAACACATTACGTTTCCATAGCGGGTACAACAAATAATAGTTCCGCCTCTTTCAGCAGCTACTCTAGCATTTGCGTAAATAACACGTTCCATCATGGCTTTCGAAATACCCATGGCATTAATTGGATATGCAGCTTTATCCGTAGAAAGACAAACCACCTTTTTCACACCGCATTCAATAGCCGCATGAAGCATATTGTCGGTTCCTTCAATATTTGTCCTAACCGCTTCCATAGGAAAAAAATCACAGGAAGGAACCTGCTTTAATGCAGCTGCATGGAATACATAATCCACGCCATACATGGCATCCTTTATGGACTGGGCATTTCTGACATTACCAATATAAAACTTGACTTTTTTAGCGGCATCTGGATGTTTTGCTTGGAGCAAGTGCCGCATATCATCTTGCTTTTTTTCATCACGTGAAAAAATTCTGATTTCTCTAATATCTGACTCTAAAAAATGCTTAAGCACAGTATTTCCAAAGGAACCTGTACCTCCAGTAATTAATAATGTCTTTCCCTCAAATGCTGACAATACTGTCTCCTCCTAGCCACCCTTTTATTTTTTGCGGGACTTCTTCACGAATATGATATCCACACTTCCACTGAACCCTTTGCCCAATCGTCTGTCTACCCAAATCCCCACGCCTCCAAAGTGACCCACGCAAAAACAGCCGCCGGATACCACCGGCGGCCCAAAAATCCTCCCAAACCATATACACTGCAAAAAAACTATTGCATTTTTTATCATACAAAACACAAAAAAGACAGGAAGCCGTCTTTCCCGCTTCCTGTCAGCCCATTTTCTTTATTTTTTTCTTCCGCTTTCCCGCCTCACTTTCACCGCAACATCCGGCACATTCGTAATCACTGCCGTGACCCCGGCCAAAAACAACATCTCCAGATCCTCTTCCCTGTTTACCGTCCACACCCGAAGGTCAAGTCCGCTCTTTTTATATTCCTCCAGAAATCCCGGCATCTGCATCTGGGACAATGACGGGTGCAGGCCGTCCACGCCGTAATACCGGGCATACCCTGGCATGTCCAGGGCCACATCACTAAATAGATAAGCTGTCTGCGCCCCTGGTATGAGCCTTTGTATCTCCCGGATACTGTAATGGTTAAAAGAAGAATAGAGCACCTGCTTTTCCATCCCCTCATTCCGGACAATCTCCGCTGTCTTTTTCTCCAGCCCCGGATACCAGTAAATCCCCGTCTTTAATTCGATGTTGACCTGCATCTCCCAGGGCCTTGCCAACCGGAGCACTTCCGCCAGCGTTGGGATCTTTACACCGCCCGCATACGTCTCCATCCCGTTATGGAAGGAAAACTGCCGCAGTTCCTTTAGCGTATACTCCCTCACCGGCCCTCTCCCGGTACTGACCCGGTCAATCGTCTCGTCATGGAGAACCACCACTTCTCCATCCTTTGTCATCTGCACATCCAGTTCGATGCCGTCCGCCCCCTGCCGGTGGGCCAGCTCAAAAGCCGGTATCGTATTCTCAGGCGCATATCCGCTGGCGCCGCGGTGGGCGAATATCTCTGTTGGGTTCATAACCATTCCTCCGGCATATTCTAATTTCGTAACTGCTCAGTACCTTCACAGTTACGATGCAAAATCCATTTAAAATCGCCTGTGGCGATGGGATTTTGCACCCCTGAATCATGCTTTTACGGTCTCAGCAGTAAATGCTTCGACCTGTGCTGAACAATTACCTAATTTCTATCTATTCTTTTCATCCAGTAAACGGAGGTCTATTTTTCTCGTACAGACCCGGTCGATCAGCTCCGGATTGTGGCTGACAGCGATCAGGCCGATCTGCCTTTTTTCCACCTCCTCCACCAGAAAATGCCAGATCTGACTCTGAGTGATCAGATCCAGCATGGTGCTAATCTCATCGGCGATGAGAAACCGCGTCCTTTTCCCCAGCGCCCGGGCGAGGGAAAAACGCTGCAGCTCCCCGCCGGACAGTTCCGTGGGGAAACGGCCAAACCAGTCCGGTTCTATGCCAAGCCCCCGAATCACCCGCTCTTCGATCTCATCTCCTTCTTTTATGGCTTCACCCAGAGGCAGGCGGGGATTCACCGCGAATTCCGGCTGCTGCCATACCATCTGCACCGGACAGTAGCCTTGATAGGAATCCAAAGGCCGCCCGTCCAGAAGGATCTCACCTTGATTCGGTTTTAAATACCCGGAAAGCAACTGGCAGAGCGTAGTCTTCCCGTAACCGCTGGGAGCCGTAAGTCCCACCCGTTCCGTATTTTCCATGGACAGGCTGAAATCCTTCAGGATCTGCCTGCCTTTTGATGTGTATCGGTAGGATACATTTTTTATCTCCAGCTTCATTTCCTTCATCTCCCGTCTTCCCCGTAACCCCATTGCCGTTTCCCTATTTTCTTTCACGGCGCCCCCTATCCATTATTCATCGCAACATCTTCATTCCGCCCGAATACACCGTACCTTGCCGCCCCGCACAATCCGGTAATCTATCTCTCCTGCGCACTCTGCCCCACAATGGGGACAGCGGGGTGCAAAACTGCATCCCGTGGGAAGGTTCTTCACATAGGGCTGGGTTCCTTCTATATACTGAAAACCATGCCGGGGCATAGCCCGCCACAGAGCTTTTGTATAGGGATGCCGCAGCGTCTCCTCGTGCTCGAAATCCTGCACCGAAGCCTCTTCCACGGTCGTACCGGCATAGAAAACTGCGATCCGATCCGCGACCTCCAGCGCCAGTTCCAGGTCATGGGTAATCACCAATACCCCGGCTCCCATATCCGCCAGCTCGCGGAAATGGGCCATAGCCCGCTTGGCCACCGCAAGATCCAGGCCGGGCGTGGGCTCATCGGCAATCACCAGCTTCGGCTCCTCCATCAGGGCGGTGGAGATCAGCACCCGCCGGTTCATGCCGCCGGACAGTTCAAAGGGGTACAGTTCCTCCACTCCCGCATCCAGTTCATACCGTCTGAATATCCCCCTCAGCTTCTTCCTGGCTTCCGTTGCCTTACTTCCCCTGCGGATCTGCGGACCGATCTTCATCAGAGGATTTAGATAAGCGATACTCTGGGGCACCAGCACGATCTCCCTGCCCCGCAGCTTTTTGATCCGTTCCTTGGCAAGCTCCTCACCGCAGTAAGTGATCCGTCCGCCCATGTCCGCGTTATAGGGCAGCACGCCCATCACCCCATGGGCCAGGAGACTTTTGCCGGAACCGCTGGAGCCAACCACAGCCACCATCTCACCCCCATGCACCTCCACATCCAGATCCCGGATCACCGGCAGGCTGGTCTGGTGCATGCCCCGATCATATTGGGTAAAGGAAATGCTCATGTGCTCGATCTTTAATACGGGTGCGTCTTCCCTCTGCACATCTCTCATCGTCTGTTCATCTGATCTGTTTTTTCTGCTGTCACTGGTATTTCCCTTTTTTCCGCTCATCTGTTTTCTCCTGACTTGATTACCTTCTATTACATCACAAAGATGCCGCTGCCATATCAAAAATCCCTGCTCCGCATACTCCGGCATGCCGTTTTACTGATGCACACTCCCCGGATCCAGAAGCTTCCGCAGACTCTGCCCCATAACATAAAACAGTACCACCGTGACCACCAGGAAAAGCCCCGGAAACAGCGCCAGCCACCATTTTCCCGTGACCAGATATTTCATGGCCTCGGAGAGCACGATCCCGATGGCGGGCTGTTCCGTGGAAAGGCCGAAGCCCAGAAAAGTGATGCTGGACTCATGCAGGATCGCATGGGGGAACAAAAGCACCAGCCCCACGATAAACTGAGGCAGCAGGTGGGGCAGCATATGTTTCACGGCAATATACCACCGGCTCTTTCCCAGCTTTCCGGCAATCTTGATATAAGGCATTTCCTTAAGCTGCAGCACCTCCGCGCGGATCAGCCTGGCCAGGGAGGGCCAATGGGTCACGGCCACCCCGACGATCACTCCCTTCAGCCCCTTGCCCATCGCCACGGAGATCAGGATCAGCAGAAGGATGTGGGGTACGCCCATGATCAGGTCGATGACAAAGGAGATCACGCTGTCCACGGCCTTCCCCATGGTAGCGGAAGCAATGCCCAGAAGCAGGGCGATCACAGCGCTCACGGCCGCCGCCGTGATGCCGATCAGAATACTTATGGAGAGCCCTTTTACGGTACGCACCAGCATATCCCGCCCCAGCCAGTCCGTCCCGAAGGGATACTGCAGGCAGGGGGGAATATTTTTCCTGGAAAAATCCGTGGCCCGCGCCGCCTCCGTGCCGAGGCTTCCCCAGATACACACGACAATCAGAAAAGCTGCGGAAAAGCCCAGGCCCAGCAGCACCCGCTGTCTCCGGTTTAATTTTCTCATTTTGTCCCGCCTCCCCGCCGTACCCTTGGATCGATCACACCATAGAGCAGATTTGCCGTCAGATTCCCACCGAAAACAAAGAGGGCGCTGACGATGGTAATGGCCATCAGAAGGGGCATATCGCTGCCCAGCCCCGCCGACACCGCCGCCTGTCCCAGCCCCGGATAGGAAAATACCTGCTCCACCAGGACAGAGCCTCCAAAGATCTCGCTGATGGAGGCAAACTGCAGGGTGACGGCCGGAAACAGCACGTTCCGAAAACCGTAATATTTAAAGAGCCGCCAGCCCGTCTCCCCCCGCATCCGGGCAAAGAGCACATAGTCGCTCTCCATGATGTCGATCATTTTTTCTCTCGTATGGAGGGCAATGTTTGACACGCCCGTGATGCTCAAGGTAAGGGCCGGGAGAACCGCATGGTAAAGCCGGTCGGCAAAGGTGACGCCGCCGGCCTCCACCCCGATGGGCACGCTGAGGCCGATGGGAAAGATCCCAAGCCACACGCCGAAGACCATGAGCAGCAGCAGAGCCAGCCAGAATACGGGTGTACTGGAGATCAACAGGCAATAGCCCCGGATCACTTTATCTGCCGGCCTGCCCCGGTTCATGCCGGAAATGACGCCCAGGGCAAATCCCAGGATACCGGAGATCACCCAGGCCATGGCCATGAGGAACAGGGAATTGGCCAGCTTTACGGCGATGACCGAGGCCACCGGCTGCCGGTACAGCAGGGAGATCCCCATATCTCCCCGGATGAAATCCTCCGCCCAGGACAGGTACTGCTCCACGGGCGGCGTATCCACGCCCCAGTATTCCTGCAGTTTTTCCTTCTGCTCCCGGCTCATACTCCCCAGTGCCGCCTGACCCACATTGGCCTGCAGCGGATCCACCGGGGAAGCTTTCATCAAGGCAAAGGTGACGATGCTGACACAGATGACCAAAAGCAGCACCCGCAGGATATTTTTGACAAGGAAAACAGCTCTCTGTCTATTCATGAACGATCTCCCCTCATTACAGTTCAGTCCGGGACTTTGCACCGGCGCGACGCAAAGCGCCCGAACCTTTGTTATATCAACGGCATTTTACTCCCAGCTCCACTGATCTACATTATTTACGATCGACCAGCCGTGGCCGTGGGGATGGATCTTCTGCCCGGCCACCGTAAGACCGTCCCGCACAAAGTACAGATGATCCACATTGCACAGCCAGATCCACGGGATGTCCCCCTCCTGGGTGATGCCCGCCGTACCGTCCCACTGGGCCTTCTGCCACAGTTCATAGGACTCCTCCAGAGAGCTGCTCTCCAGAGCCTGATCCATATACTGGTCTACAGTTTCATTGGCATAGGGGGAATAGCCCGCCTGCCCGATGCCGCTGTCCGCCAGGGTATGGTAAATATTGTACAGTTCCATGGGGCTGTGGGCGCCCCAGCCCCACACCAGGGGTTCCGACTGGGCCCTGTCATAGGCCACATCCCAGCCCACACCCTCCGTCGTAACCTCTATGCCCAGCTCCTTCAATTGATTGGCCGTATCCTCCGCCAGGGCCTGCCGCACCGAATCACTGCTGGAAAACATCAGCGTGAACGCTGCCCGCACACCGTCTTTTTCCCGGATACCGTCGGGCCCTTTTGTCCAGCCTGCCTCGTCCAGCAGCTTTTTCGCCCCCTCCGGGTCATAGGCCACCTCGGCGGCCGGATTGTACCAGGGCATCTTGTCGCACACGCTGTATGCGGCGGTGCCGTAGCCGTTCAGAACGTTATCGATCATTTCCTGGCGGTCGATACCGATATTGATGGCCCGCCTCACATTCACATCGGAGGTAAATGCGTTGCCGTAGGTGATGCCGTCCTTCTCCTCCGGCTGGATACAGGGGAGATTGAAGCCCCGGTTATCCACGGTATCCACCCGAAACAGGCTGTACCCGTCGATGGCCTGGTCACTGTAGGAAGCCGCCGTGTGGGCCACGTCCACCTGCCCGGCCATAGCCGCCGCCAGGGCCGCATCCTCCTCCATGAACAGAACCGTCACTTTCTTTATTTTCGGCGCCTCACCGTAATAATCCGGGTTCGCCTCAAAGATGACCTGCTGTCCCCTGTCCCACTGCTTCATGATATACCGTCCGGAGCCGATGGGATGCTGCCCGTAGTTCGCATCGTAGGCGTGTTCCGGCACGATACCCACGATGGCCATGGTATAGGGCCAGATGGCATAGGGCTTTGTCATCTTAAATTCCACGGTGGTATCGTCCAGCGCTGCTGCGCTCTCCAGCATCGTAAAATCGTTGACAGAGCTTTTCTCCTTGCAGTTATTGTAGGTAAAAGCCACATCCGCCGCCGTCAGCGGTTCGCCGTCGGTAAACTGAACATCATCCCGGATCTTTACGGTCCAGGTCATACCGTCGTCGCTGACGCCATACTCCGTCGCCAGGTCGTTTTCAATCTGCAGCTCCTTATTCGTCACCACCAGGGTACTCTGGATCAGCGGCTCATGGACATGCTCCCCTGCGCCCCAGCCGTAGGCCGGGTCAAAGCCGGATTCCGGCTCGGAGGTAACGGGCATGGTCACCACCACTTCCTCCTTTGCGCCGCCTGTGGTTTCCCCCGGAATGCTGCCGTCCTCCGTTCCGCTCCCGGCACCGCCCGTCTCACTGCCGCTTCCCGCTTCCGGCGGACTGCTGCCCTCACTCTTCCCGTTTCCTTCCCCTGTGCTGCCACTCTGCCCACAGCCCGACAGCAGTCCCGCCGCCAGGGAAACTGCACAGAATATCGCAAGTATTTTTCTTTTCATCAGCCTTTCCTCCTGCTATGCTGCAGAAAATCTGTCATCCCACAGGGCACGCTTCCGGCGCGGCAGTATTTCTGCATAATTTGACAATAAAAAAACTACAGCATACACTGTAGCTTTCTGTCAAAACTTTAACATAGTCTCCCCGGGGCCTGCAAGCCCCATAGGGGGATACATTTTTGTACTAAATAAAATACGCTGTACTGCTCCTTATTTATGCAGCATGCAGTAGGTTCTGTACGCATTTGTATCACCGTTCAGGGCCATCATGCCGCTGATGATCATGGCGCCGTTCTCCTTCCAGTAATCTGCAAATTTTTCACGAAGCCCGGCTTTTTTCTCTTCTTTCTCAAATACTTTCTGGTTTGTGTTTTTCAATGCAATTGTACTCATACTTTTATTCTCCTTTTCTTCATCCTTTTTCTTTACGGGCATTATAATACCGCTTTCCATTCCACAAAACCAGTGCTGTTTTTGACCTATTTTAAGTCAATATTGACATTTTTGCTTATCTGCGCTACACTGACAGTCCAATGTCAGCTACTTAAACCCAATGCCATTAACTTAAGCCGTCACACAGCTGCCATCTGTACCAGATAAGTTCTGGAAGGGCATT
>DPJQ01000133.1:0-1278 GCA_003542935.1 Lachnospiraceae bacterium
GAAATTATAGATTTTCTGGCGGATATGGACGGAGCGGAAAAAACGGAAGGAACCGAGTATTTAGACAGGATAAGGAGCCAGAATGATGTAATAGAGAAAGATCATAAAATTATGATGGCTATGTATCGTTGGCTGCAGTTGATAAATGAAGGGCGGAATCCGAGCGACTTTTTTGTGCGCCATGGATACCATCATGTGGCAATATATGGTTTGGGAATGTTGGGAAAAATTCTCAGGACAGGGTTGCTTCGGAAGCAGATAGCCGTATCCTATACGATTGACCAGAATCCAGCTATGGAAGAATCGGATGTGATTAACTGGAAAGATGAGTGGAAACCTGTAGATTGTATTGTGGTAACGCCATTCTATGAATATGAAACCATCAAAAAACGTATCCGGTTAGAAAAAGGAAACTTTCGTGTTATATCACTGGAAGATATTTTGCTGGATACGGAATACAAAAGAGAGTTTATGTAGGGAATGTGGAAACGAGCATGGTATGAAAACTGCCTTCATCAGGAGCGAGGTGGAACCAATATGAGAATTGTACAGGTGGTTGCCGGGTATAAAAAAGGCGATGGCGTAGGAAACGCGGTTGCCGCTATGGACGAGTTTTTAAAAAAAAATGGGTATGGTACCCAAATCTGCAGCAGGCAGCTGGAGTATGAGGACATTGATTCGGAGATGTTTGGAAAGGATACGGTTGTATTTTACCAGCTGGCGCTGTTGGCAGATCCTGTAATTAAGCATCTTAAATGCAGGAAGGTTCTTGTTTTTCAAAATATCACAGATCCGGAGCTTTTGGAAGGGACAGACGGAGAAAGGAGGGTCTTGTGTTCGGCCGGGCTGTACGATGCGGCTAAGACAGCGGGGTATTTTGATGCGGCAATTACATGCTCCCAGTATAGCAAAAAATGTCTGGTAGATATGGGATGGAACCCAAAGGATATAACTGTGCTGCCGATTATGGTACGTTTTGACTACCTGTCCATGGCTCCAGCGAAGGAGATCATCGAGAAATACAGGGATGATAATGTAAATATTTTGTTTACCGGCAGGGTGTATCCTAATAAAAAACATGAAGACATCATTGCCGCTTTTGCGGCATACAAAAAACGGTACTGTACCAACGCGAGGCTGTTTTTGGTGGGCGGTATTGCGGAGGGGGATTATTATCCTTCACTGCTGGCCTATGCGGAAAAATTAGGGATATCAGAGGATGTAGTATTCACGGGCCATGTCCCCTTTAGGGAGTATCTGGCGTATTATCATATTGCG
>DPJQ01000133.1:1568-11436 GCA_003542935.1 Lachnospiraceae bacterium
CTGGCGTATTATCATATTGCGGATCTGTTCCTTTGCATGAGCGCACATGAGGGGTTTTGCATTCCGTTGGTTGAGGCGATGCATTTCCATATTCCTATTATTGCCCATGCGAGCACGGCGGTTCCGGGTACCCTGGCCGGGAGCGGAGTGTTGGTGTACAGCAGAGATCCGGAGATAGTCGCTGAGACCATGAATGCAGTTATAGAAAATCACGCATACAGGCAGGAGATCCTGACTGGACAGGAAGCACGGAAACAACAGCTTATGCCGGAAGTCCTGGAGGGGCAGTATTTAAAGGCATTAGAAAATATTTTGTGCGGATTAGATGCCAAAACGGACAAGGAAAGTTTTCATGAAAGAAAAGAGGATGCCTATCAGTTTTCTCTGGTTCATAATTTGTTTGCGCAGATGGACAAGTTTTCCAAATATAATGGAAAGTTTGTAGTATATGGCGCGGGGACTGTAGGAATGAAATTATATAAGGTCTTGAAAAAGGACGGTCCGGAAAAGGAATTGTTGTTATGTGATTCTTATAAAGCAGGAAATTATGATGCAGAGGCGGGTTGCCGGATTATTTCTCCAGAAGAAGCGGTGAAACTGGCTAAGGAGGGAACCTTTATCATTTCGGTGCAGGATAAAAAAGTCATGTTGGAGATGGCGGCATTTTTGCTGGGACATGGAATCAAAAAAGAGCAGATTGCGCTCTATGACAGACTGAATAATCAGATTTTGTAGGAACGGTCCGGGAGGAATCAGAATGAAAATCATACAGGTGGTTGACGGATACAAAAAAGGCGATGGCGTAGGAAATGTGGTTGCCTCCATGGATGAATTTTTCAAAAAGAACGGTTATGACGCGCAGATCTGCAACAGGCAGCTGGAATATGAGGACATTGATTCAAGCATATTTGGAAATGACACGGTCGTGTTCTACCATTTGGCCTTGTTGGCGGATCCTGTCATCAAGCATCTCAAATGTAAAAAGGTGCTGGTATTCCACAACATTACGGAGCCGGATCTTCTGGAAGGGACAGATGAAGAAAAGCGGATCTGGTGCTCTTCAGGCCTCTATGACGCAGCTAGAACGGCGGAGTATTTTGATGCGGCAGTCACATTTTCTGAATATAGCAGGAAATGTTTGGTGGAGATGGGGTGGAGGCCGGAAAATATAACAGTGCTTCCGATTCTGGTACGTTTCCGCCATCTGTCAACGGAGCCTTCTGAGGAGATTGTTAAAAAATATAGAGACGGTTCCATAAACATCCTGTTTACCGGCCGGGTGTATCCGAATAAGAAACATGAGGATATCATTGCGGCATATGCGGCTTATAAAAAGCGGTATCATGCGGATGCGAGGCTGTTTTTGGTGGGCAGTATCTCAAGCGGGAATTATTATCCTTCGTTGCTTGCATACGCGAAGAAACTGGGGGTGTCGGAGGACGTGGTATTTACAGGCCATGTTCCGTTCAAAGAATATCTGGCATATTTCCATATAGCCGATGTATATCTCTGCATGAGTGCTCATGAGGGATTTTGTATTCCGCTGATCGAGGCCATGTATTTTAATATTCCGATTATTGCCCATGCAAGCACGGCGGTTCCGGATACCCTGGCCGGGAGTGGTGTACTGGTATACAGCCGGGATCCGGAGACTGTGGCCGGAACAATAAACACTGTTGTGGAAGACCGTGCATACAGGCAGGAAATCCTGGCCGGGCAGGAGAACCGGGAAAAGCAGCTTCTGCCGGAGACGCTGGAAGGGCAGTATTTACAGGCGCTGGAAAACATTGTGGACAGGTTAAAGTCGGAAAAGGGCAGCCCTGTTGAGAAAGGAAACGATGCCTGCCGGTTTTCCTTAGTGCATAACCTGTCTATGCAGTTAGGGCGGTTTTCTCCTTATGGCAGGAAAGTTGTGGTGTATGGCGCAGGAGCCGCCGGAATGAGACTGTATAAAGGATTGAAAAACGATTGCCCGGAAGGGGAATTATTGTTGTGCGATTCCCATAAAGCAGGAGCTTTTGATACGGAGGCGGGCTGCCGGATCGTTTCGCCTGAAGAGGCGGTGTGCCAGGGGAAAGAGAGTGTTTTTATTATTTCCGTACAGGATAAGAGGGCCATGCTGGAGATCGTATCGTTTTTAATAGGATGCGGGGTCAGAAAGGAGCAGATTGCCCTTTATGACAAACTGAACCATCAGATCCTGTGATCACAGCTATGGAGGAGACAGCGCATTTGCCGGGGCATGAAGTTGGAAAGGGGCATATGATGAGTATACCTAAGATTATCCACTATTGTTGGATGAGCGGGGACGCCTATCCGGAAGATATTCAGAAATGTATCAATTCCTGGTCGGAGAAAATACCGGACTACCAAATAAAACTGTGGGATAAGAATAATTTTGACTGGGAAATATGTACATATACCAGACAGGCTATGGAACGGAAAAAATATGCATTTGTAAGTGATTATGTCCGGCTGTATGCCCTGTACCATGAGGGCGGAATATACCTTGACAGCGACATAGAGGTGCTCAGGCCCTTTGACGACCTGCTGGGCGACGAAGCATTTACCGGATTTGAGAGCGGTGGGCGGATCGGAGCGTGGATTTTCGCGAGCGAAAAAGGGAATCCCCTGTTTAAGAAGCTTTTGGATTATTACACGGGGCGTTCTTTCTATAATGACAAGGGGGAAATGGATCTAACCCCGAATACGGTTCCTGTCACTAAAATATTGACGGCGTGCGGGTTAAAGCCCCAAAACGTAACCCAAAGGCTTCCGGGAATTACAGTTTATCCGGAGGAATATTTCTGCCCGAAAAATCCCTGGAACGGAGCGGTCAGGATAACATCTTCCACATATGCCATGCATCATTTCAAGGGGGCATGGAATGATTTTGCTGACAGGGATCTGCCCTTTATTGCAAAAATTCAGGGGTATGTTGCCCAGTTTAAAGACTGGATGGAGTCCGGAGTCCACGGAAACGGCAGGGTGGCCATATACGGGCTGGGAGTTGTGGGCAGAAATGTACTGGAACAGTTGGAGATGCAGTGGCCCCAGCTGGAAATAGTGTGCGTTTTAGTTACTAAACACGATAATGGATGGACGTGTATAGATGGTACACCCATTATTGAAGTGGATAAGAGTGGTCATATTGACAGGGACACAATCATATTGATTGCTACGACTCCCAAATACCATAAGGAGATAAAAACAATTTTGGGTAAAAATGGTTATGAGCATGTATATGCCCTGGGGAAAGAGACAAAGTAACTATGGGAACTGAACAGTTACCGTTTCAATCATGATGGGGTTTGGAATTTCACAGTACTTCTGGGAAATGGAGGATAAACACAGTGAAAAAGGCATTGATTACAGGTGTGACAGGCCAGGACGGTTCTTATCTGGCGGAGCTGTTACTTGAAAAGGGATATGAGGTCCACGGAATGATCAGACGATCATCGGTGGATTACAGAGAACGCATTGCCCATTTAGAAGGGAATCCGAAATTCTGTCTTCATTTTGGTGATTTGGGGGATTTTGTAAGTTTGGCAGAAATTGTTGGTTCTCTTCGCCCGGATGAAATTTATAATCTGGCGGCGCAAAGCCATGTACAGGTTTCTTTTGACACACCTGAATACACGACAGATATTAACGCAAAAGGGGTGCTTCGCATTTTGGAGGCGGTCAGGTTATGCGGGCTTTCGAAAAGCTGTAGGATTTATCAGGCTTCTACTTCCGAACTGTATGGGAAGGTAGAAGAAGTCCCACAGAATGAAAATACACCTTTTCATCCCTATAGTCCTTATGGAATTGCGAAACAATATGGTCATTGGATTGTGAAAGAATACAGGGAAGCATATGGGATGTTTTGCTGTGCCGGTATTCTGTTTAACCATGAATCAGAGCGCAGGGGGGAAACCTTTGTAACCCGAAAAATTACGCTTGCGGTGGCCCGTATTAAACAGGGGAAACAGGAGAAACTTTATCTGGGGAATCTTTCCAGCTTGCGGGACTGGGGATACGCTAAGGACTATGTGGAATGTATGTGGCTGATTTTACAGAATGATAAGCCGGAGGATTTTGTAATTGCTACTGGTGAACAACATTCCGTACGGGAATTCTGCCGGCTGGCTTTTCACTATGCAGGAATTGAACTTGAGTTTACAGGAGAAGGGATTGAGGAGAAAGGAATTGATAAAGTATCCGGCAAGATACTGGTGGAGGTTTCGCCTGATTTCTATCGTCCCACGGATGTAACTAATCTCTTAGGCGATCCGACAAAAGCAAAAAATGAACTTGGATGGAATCCGTTACAGACACCTTTTGAGGAATTGGTGAGGATCATGGTGGAGCATGATATGAAAAAGGTGGCGGAGGAGGAGATAAGATTGTGAAGGTAGCAATTTATGGAACCGGTAACAGAGCAGAATATTTTTTGGAAACTTGCAAAACAAAAAATGTCATACTGGAGATTGTATATTTTATTGAGACGAATAAAAGCAAAGATATTTTTCATGGAAAGAAAGTCATCGAGGTAAAAGAAGTACAGTATTCTGAATTTGATTACCTTATTATTGCATCAGATTTATATTATGAGGAGATGATTGCACAGTTAAGCAGTATAAATCATGAGTATAAAAAGAACGTGAATAAGGTAGTAAAGTATGACCATTTTTTTGCGGAAGATATCATGTGGAATGAGATCAGAACTATCATGCCTTATCAATCCTGTAAGGTACATGGAGATGTTGTTTATATTGCTTCAAGTGAAGATGAAGTAATCCCCAAATGCATGTATGAGACGGGCAGGAATTATGCAGAAGATACAATCGATGCTTTTTTTGAATTGACTGAAAAATATTATCAAGGATATCGGGAGAAAAAGCAGGGATATTTTTTGGATATTGGTGCGAATATAGGGACGACATCGATTTATGTAAAAAGGGAAATTAATAATAACCTGCACGTTATTGGATTTGAACCAGGGAAAATGAATTATGATTTATTTAGGGTAAATTGTATTTTGAACCAGGTAGAAGATATAAACGTTGAATGGTTAGGACTCTCTAATTCAAATAGCCCCCAAACCTATTGGTATAATGTCACGAATTCCGGCGGTTCAGGGATTGTTAGCGGTGTAGAAGGAAAAGATATCAGTATGGTAAATCTGGTACGGCTGGATGACTATTTGTGTAGAAATAATATTTCACCAGAAGATATTGATTATATGTGGGTGGATACAGAAGGACATGAAAGTGAAATAATAGAAGGCGCAATGGAGACCTTGACAAAGAAAAAGATACCTCTTTTGCAGGAGTTTAACCCATATACTTATACTGAGAAAAATATGTTGGAAACTTATTGTTACAATATAAGTAATGTATACAATTATTTCCTGGATGTAAATGATTATTTAGCAGGAAAAGAGAAAATCATGGCAGTTTCCCGAATATATGATTTTGCCGTTGGAATGCTAAGAGGCAAGGAGAAGTTGACAGATATGTTTTTCTTTTAAGGCAATATGAGGGAAGACGATTAAAGCTGGAATGACATAAAGGATAACTGATATGGAGAAACCACAATGAATTACCTGGACACATACAATCTATGGAAGAACGACCATTTTTTTAATCCATCCACAAGAGAGGAACTTGCCGCTCTTGATCCGGAAGTAGATCAAAAAGAAATTGAGGACCGTTTTTACTGCGACCTGTCATTCGGAACCGGGGGACTGCGCGGTGTGATGGGGGCCGGTACCAACCGCATGAACCGATACACGGTAGGCAAAGCCACTATGGGACTCGGAAAGTATCTGCTGCATCTGCATGGCGCTGAAAAATGCAGGGAGAGCGGCGTGGCTGTCGGGTATGATACGCGCAATAACAGTGAATATTTTTCCCGTATCACTGCCAATGTGCTTTCGGGTATGGGGATACGTGTACGCCTCCATGCCCGTGCCTGCCCAACGCCCCAGCTTTCTTTTTCGGTCAGACATTGGCGCACGCTGGCCGGCGTGGTTATAACGGCCTCCCACAATCCCAGGGAGTATAACGGTTATAAAGTGTATGACGAGTTTGGCTGCCAGCTGGTTCCCAAACAGGCGGAAAAAGTTATCGCGTATGTCAACGCTGTAACGGATTATCGTGCGGTCAATTTCGCCGGGGACAGCAGCCTGATTTCTGTGGCGGACTGTACCGATGATTTTGCGTCGGCGGTTATGCAACAGAGCAGGTATCACGATGCCGCTGCGAAGAGTAATTTGAAAATTGTCTACACACCGCTTCACGGTACCGGCAGCATTCCGGTTCAGGAGGTTTTGCGTTTAGACGGGTTTACGCAGGTGGATACCGTTGCGGAACAGATGGTTCCCGACGGGAATTTCCCCACGGTGGCTTCACCCAACCCGGAGGATCGCCGTGCCCTGGAGCTGGGGATCGCACAGGCCGGGGATACGGATGCGGATATCGTCCTTGGCACGGATCCCGATGCTGACCGCGTAGGAATTGCGGTCAGAGTATCCGACGGCGGATATCAGCTCATGACAGGGAACCAGGTTGGTGCGCTGTTGATGGATTTCCTCCTGAATCATACGGATTTTTCGGGATTTTACCGTCCCGCAGTGGTTAAAACGGTGGTCACATCCGAGCTGGGGGCGGAAATGGCCCGCAGAAAGGGGCTGGCTGTGTTTTCCACACTGACCGGATTTAAGTATATCGGTGAAAAGATTGTGCAGTTCGGACAGGCCGGGATGAAAGGTATACCGGAACAGCGCTATGATTTTGTTTTTGGCTATGAGGAATCTTACGGGTATCTTGCCGGTACGCATGCGGCGGATAAAGATGCCGTGGTCAGCAGCCTGCTGATCTGTGAGATGGCTGCCCGGGCAAAAGCGGAAGGTATGACGCTGGCGGAAAAGATGGACCGGATTTATGCGGAATTCGGATATTATCAGGATGCTCTGGACAGTTTTACCTTGAAAGGTAAAGACGGGCTTGAAAGCATCTCTTCTATGATGCATAAACTCCGCAGCGGGGGGTCCCCGTTTAAGCATACGGTACAGGTGACAGATTACAGTGTCCCCGTTGCCGCGGAGCCGGGTTTTGGCAGCCTGCCGAATGCGGATGTGCTGAAATATGTGTTGGAAGACGGTTCCTGGATTGCAGTCAGACCTTCCGGGACGGAACCCAAAATTAAAATTTATTACAGTGTCAAGGGGGAGAACCGTGCGGCGGCGGAAACAAAGCTACGGGAAATCAGGGATATGATCCAGGCCAAACTGGGTCTGAAGTAAAGGAGGTCAAGGCATATGAATATCATTTTACTTTCCGGCGGAAGCGGAAAACGCCTCTGGCCTCTGTCCAACGATGTGCGGAGCAAGCAGTTTATTAAGCTTTTGAAAAATGATCAGGGCGGGTATGAGTCCATGCTCCAGCGAGTGTACCGCCAAATTACGGCGGTGGATGCGGAGGCGAATATCACAATCGCAACCAGCAAATCCCAGGCGAGCGCCATCAAAAACCAGCTGGGCGGGAAGGTTTCTATCTGTGTGGAGCCGTGCCGCCGGGACACTTTTCCGGCGGTTCTGCTGGCAGCGGCCTATCTCCATGACGAGCTGGGGGTTGATGGAAACGAGGCTGTGGTGGTCTGCCCTGTGGATCCTTATGTAGACTGTACTTACTACGAATCTGTCAAAAAGCTGCAGGAACTTGCGGAATCAGGCGGCGCCAATCTGACACTGATGGGTATCGAGCCGGTGTACCCCAGTGAAAAATACGGCTATATTATACCGGAAGACGGAGAGGACATAAGCAGAGTCAGGGAATTCCGAGAGAAACCGGATATGGAAACCGCAAAAAGATATCTGGCGCAAAACGCGCTATGGAATGCAGGAATTTTTGCTTTCCGGTTAGATTATCTCCTGGACAAGGGCCGCACCATGACCAGTTTTGAAGATTATCGGGATTTATTTAACCGTTATAGCAGCCTGGCAAAAATCAGCTTTGATTATGCTGTCGCTGAGAAAGAATCCAGTATCCAGGTTTTGCGATACAGAGGGGACTGGAGGGATGTCGGGACATGGAACATGATGGCGGAGGTCATGGCCGACCGCGTCAAAGGCAGGGCCATGTTGGATGATGCCTGTGAGAACACACATGTGGTTAATGAACTGAATATCCCCATTCTCTGCATGGGCTGCCGGGATATGGTTGTCGCGGCCAGCGGTGACGGCATTCTGATCTCGGACAGGGAGCGCAGCGGGTATATGAAGCCCTATGTGGAGAAAATTGAGACGGGAGCGAGGTATGCCGAAAAGTCCTGGGGGACCTATACGGTCATAGATGTACAGCCTGGTTCCATGACCATTAAAGTATCCATGAAGGCAGGGGAGCGCATGAGTTATCATATGCACAACGACCGTGAGGAAGTGTGGACCGTTGTTTCCGGCCGGGGAAAGGCGGTGGTGGACGGGATGGAACAGATGCTTCGCGTGGGCGATGTGGTCACGATCGCGCCAGGTTGTAAACATACCGTGGAAGCCGTTACGGACTTGGATATGGTGGAGGTTCAGCTGGGCGAGGAGATCAGTGTGGGAGATAAAATCAAGTTTCCGATGGAGCAGGCAGCGAGACAAAGATTGTAGGGAAGTTACTTTTTATGGCTCAGGAATGCGCATTCCGTGAGAATATGAATCAGGAGTGAGAGGCGCGAAGAGGAGGCAGTTATGGAAATTCTGAAATTGTTTCCGGCGGGAAAGGACTATCTCTGGGGCGGGACAAGGCTGAGGGAGGAATACGGCAAGAATATCAATCTCACCCCTCTTGCGGAGACATGGGAATGTTCCGTTCATCCAGATGGACCAAGCATGGTAGCCACCGGGACATTCAGAGGGAAGACGCTGGCGGAGGTTTTGGAACAGCACCCTGAATACCTTGGGACAAAAGCCGGGGACGGCGGGCTTCCGGTGCTGGTCAAATTTATTGACGCGAGGGAAAAGCTTTCCGTACAGGTGCATCCAGATGATGCGTATGCCAGAAAACATGGCTGGCCAAACGGCAAAACGGAAATGTGGTATGTGGTCGACGCGGAAGAGGGCGCGAGCCTGATCTACGGTTTCCGGCACAAAGTGACGGCGGAAATCCTTCGCAGGGCAGTGGAGACAGGGACATTGGACAGGCATCTGCAGAAAGTGGAAGTCCACCGGGGCGATACCTATTTTGTCCCTTCCGGGACTGTGCACGGCATAGGGGCCGGAATCCTGATTGCGGAGATACAGGAGAATTCCAATGTGACATTCCGCGTATATGATTATGACCGTGTGAACCGGAACGGGCAGAAAAGGGAGCTTCATTTTGACCGGGCGGTTCAGGTGATGGATATGGGTGTGGCGGAAAGCGTTATGCAGAAACCCAGGATGGTCAGGTATTACGCGGGATGCTCCCGGGAGCTGCTCTGCAGGTGTAAATATTTTGAGACGGAACGTATCCAGGTCACCAAGGGCTTCTCGTTTTCCGTGACGGAGCATTCCTTTCAGATTTTGTTGTGCCTGGACGGATACGGCCAGGTAGAAACGATGGACGGAGAGCAGAAGCCCATGCGGTTTTGCAGGGGGGAAACGATGTTTTTGCCGGCAGATCTGGGGAGATGCCTGGTGATTGGTGAAACGACATTGCTGAAAATTCGCTGCTGATTATGAGGAGTGAACGGCATGGGGTGTCACGGAAGGGGATCCCATCCAAAATAAAAACAGGATGCCCCTTTATCAAAACGCCAGAAGCCAGTCAAGGCTGAAATCCCTGCCTTGACGGGCTTCTGGCGTGAATTTACATGATATTACCGCCAATTCCCGTAAATCTAAACAGGCTGCTTT
>DPJQ01000133.1:11690-12158 GCA_003542935.1 Lachnospiraceae bacterium
CCGTAAATCTAAACAGGCTGCTTTGTATACTGCTCTAAATAAGCGGCCGCTTGTTCCATGGACAGGCCAGCCCATTCCTGCATCCTTTTCAGAATCGTTGCATCGTCAAGCCCCTCTTTTTTCCCCATTTCAATAAGCAGCTGTGCTTTTCCCTGACTTATTCCCTGACTTATTCCCTGGCTTATTCCCTGGCTTATTCCCTGACGTATTCCTTGTTTTATTCCTTCACGGCGCAGCCTCTCGGATTCAGTTTCAATTACAGTCCCTCCCATAACATTCACCAGCCTTTCTTCATTTTTGTTCCCATTTGTGATATGCGTGATAATGGTGTTCACAAACCCCTTTATGTCTATCAGTTCTTCATCGGACAGTTCCCCGGCCTTATATAAGCGGATCATTTCATCCCTGAAATATGCCAGATCACCCACCGCATTTTCTATATTTCCCCCGGATGCTATCTCCTTCTCA
>DPJQ01000056.1:0-4151 GCA_003542935.1 Lachnospiraceae bacterium
CTTTTTTCAATACCGGCAAAAACACATTTCTGTGTTTTCTTTATATATCAATCGTTTTATAGTGTTAGAGGTATACCTCCGGATTTCCGAGGATATACCGCTAAATCATTGAATACAGAAAGGTGATGTAATTATGTACAGCAATGAAGGACACGAGAGCTTACCATTGAAGCTGCCAAAAGGCAGCCGGCTTAAAGTCGCCGCTTATATCCGTGTTTCCACAGATCTGGCCGACCAGAAAAATTCCTATGAGACACAGGAACGTTATTTCCGTCAGCTCCTGCACGGCAATCCGGAATGGATTTTTGCCGGTATCTATTCCGATTACGGCATATCCGGCACATCCGGGCAAAAGCGCACCGGGTTCAAACGCATCCTGCGGCACTGTACGGAAAACAGGATCGACCGTATCATATGCAAATCCATCTCCCGCTTTGCGCGCAATACCCTGGATTTTATGACAGCGCTGAATATACTGCGGGAATCCGGGACGACCATATATTTCGAAGAAGACGGGCTAGATACCTCCGATCAAACCAGCCATTTTATTCTGACTACCCTGGCCGCCATCGCCCAGGAAGAGAGCCGGAGCATCTCCGCAAACATCCGCTGGGGCAACGAAAGGCGTTTTCCCCGGGGGGAAGTACGGAACCAGGCCATTTACGGCTACCGCTATACCGGCAGCCATACCGTCTCGGAAAACGGATACCGCTACCGGACTGTAGAAATTGTGGACGAGGAAGCCGCCGTCATCCGGCGAATTTTCAAACAGGCCGCACAGGGCTCCAGCTGTGTGGAAATTGCCCGGGATCTGAACTGCCGCCATATCCCCGTGCGCCCCAGCCCTTATGCCAACCGCCGGCTGAAACACGCTTCCCGGGGCCAGTTGCACAGCACGATCGATGAGGGATGGACCGCGGGGCAGATTCGGCTGATCCTCGCAAACGAACGTTACAGCGGAGATGTCCTCATACAGAAAACCTACACCGAAAACTACCTGACGCACCGCAGCAGGAAAAACAGGGGTGAGGTGTCACAATACCGGGCCCGAAACCATCATCCGGCTATCATCAGCCGCGAGCTGTTTGAGGATGCCAATCGGATACGGAAAACGGGCGTCCTTTCCGAAAACTCCCCTTCCCGCCGCCCGGTGAGGTATCCCTTCTCCCAAACCCTTATCTGCGGAAGCTGCGGCAGGTTTTACCATGTAAGAAATACGGCCCGGAACCCTATCTGGTTCTGCCCCTCCACCACCCGCAACAACGGAAAAAATCTCTGTCACAACCATAAAATTTACGAGGAACAGATCATCCGTATGTTCCGCCGCGCCATTCTGGAACGGTTCCGCCTTATGGAAACCTGCCCCGCCGACCAGTTAAACGCAGCGGACATTATGAGCGGACATTTCACCAAAAAGCAGAGAACAGGCGCCGTTTTTTCCGGAGCAGCCCGCAATTTCCTGCCCCAAATGCTGGCTCACCTGGAATCCATACAAAAGATGGATTTCGCCGAACGGGACCGGGCCTTTCTGCAACGCAGTCTCCGAAAGATATCTGCCCATCCGGACGGCAGGGAACAGGAGCGGGAGCTTCTTGCCAGGCAGCTTAACTACATGGAAGATTACTGGCTGGAGCTGGAAAAAAGCTATGACTGCAGGGCACAGGCCATCCGGTGGATGTATACGCTGCCGGAAGGAAACGACGGCCTGATCGAGTTTCTCAATCATGTAACCGACAATTATGTAAAAGCTTTCGTCCTGTCCGTCACTGTCCATGACTCTCTGCATTACACCGTTCACTGGTTCGACGACAGCCGGACACAAGTGGAAATGTTCAGCAACGTCAGGGATCACCGCCGTGCGGACACCCATTGCCCCAAAAAAAACAGGCATAAAAAATAATCATTACAGGACAGCCCCCAGCGGTTGTCTATATTTTTACCATGCTGCAGCCTGGCTTTGGACGGAGCTGCCGTTACTTATACCACATCAGAGAAAAGTGAGGAAAAACACATGAATCTCAACTATAATACCCCCTCTCCCCAGCCTGCCGCGCCCGGGCCACAGGCCGCCCGCGTATCTGTCATCCCCGCCACCCGGCTCCCCGTGTCTAAAACAGGACAGCTGAAAGAGCAGGAGGATGTCCGCATAGCCGCCTACTGCCGGGTGTCCACAGGAGACGAAAACCAGCAGACCTCCTACAGCAACCAAAAAGCCTTTTATACCCGGCTGATCCAGGCACATCCCAACTGGAAATTTGCGGGTATTTACGCGGACGAGGCCATTTCCGGGACATCCCGGAAGCACAGGGCGGAATTTAACCGCATGATCGACGATGCCCTAAACGGAAAACTGGACTATATCATCACAAAATCCATCTCCCGCTTCGCCCGCAATACGGTAGACACCCTGAATTGCGTCCGCCAGCTCAAACAGCAGGAGCCACCTGTCGGTATATTTTTCGAAAAGGAAAACATCGATACCCTGGACGCCACCGGCGAGCTGATCCTGACCATCCTCTCCGCCCTGGCCCAGGACGAAAGCCGCTCCATATCCGATAACATCCGCTGGACATTCCAGAAAAACTTCCAGGCGGGCATCCCCCAGATCAACCTGAACCGGATGCTGGGCTATGACAAAGGGCCGAAAGGCGAATGGATCATCAACCCCGCGCAGGCAGAAACCGTCCGTTTCCTTTTCAGCAAATATGCCGGCGGATGCTCCGCCAGCGCTGCCGCCCGGGAGGCCAACCGCAAAGGCATGCGGACAATCAACGGAAAAACCTGGACCGCCGGAGCTGTCCTGGATATCCTGCGCAACGAAAAATATGCGGGAGACCTGGAGATGCAAAAAACCGTCACCAGAGATTTTCTGACTCACCGTTCCGTCAAAAACACCGGCGAGGCACCCAGGTATTACATAAAAGACCACCATTCCGCCATTATTGACCGCCTCACCTGGGAAAAAACACAGCTCATGCTGACGTGCCGCAGGGCTCCCGCTGAAAAGGCGCCTGACAAACAGAAAAAAGCGGCCTCGGGCAGTTCCCCCTTCTTCAACCTGACCTGCGGCGCCATGGCAGGCGAACACGAATGCCGCAGCCGACTCTTTAGAATGACCTATTCTGCCCGCGCCTTGGGGTACACAGACACGCGAAGCCTCCACGCGGCAGGCCAGGAGCCGTCCACATATACGGAAAAATATTCCTATGCTTTCCCTGTCTGGAGATGCAGCAGCAAATACCACAAAAATCCCGATACCTGCTGCTCTTCTCCCTCCGTGATCCGGGAATGCGCTTTAGAGCAGAGCTTCATGGAAATGCTCTACCGCCTGAAACGGGACTACGACGCCCACAGGGAAGCCTCATGGCTGGTACAGTCATTCCTGAATATTTACGGCCATACCGATGTGCCGGACACAAGCGGCTGCTCTACCCCGCGCAGCGATGTGCTGGATGCCCAGATCCGCGAGCTGGAGGAACATCTGCAGACACTCACGGCCAAAGGGCTGCGGTCCTCCGATGCCGGGGCCGCTCCCGACAGCCACGCTCCTCTTATCAGGGATCTTCAGCGTCGTCTGGAGGCATACCGCCAGGAAAAAGAAATACTCCAGGCCACCCGGGAAAAAAAGGCTGCCCATGAGCGGAACTTTGATGTTTTCCTGCAATGCCTGCAAAAACTGCCCGAAAAAAACGCCGCCGGTATGAAACTGAATATCAACGGACTGGACACTTCCACCGGACGGGTCTCCCTCTCTTCCGCCCCGGATTACCTCCCCTTTGAACGGGGCATCTATCTGGCTTTCATCCAAAGCGGCAAAATCTGCGGCGATACCGCCAAATACACGACAAATTTCGGCCTGACTCTCACCTGTACCGGCAACTGCCGAACCCTGGACAGCTTTCTTGGCTTCCGCAAATGCAACGAGGAGGGCGCCATCGAGCTTTTAGATACCCCCTGGAAAATAAATGGGCGAAAAATACAGTACAGCAGGAAGGCAAAGAACAAAAAGAAAAAATAAACAACAGGGTACTTGCCTGAAAATGAATGGATAATATTTATTTTAACCGCCGGGATAACCGGCGGTTTTTCAGGTGGCGCACTTAAGATGGGGGGTGAGGGGTAGACAGATGTTTGGGCGAAGGGTTCAGTGA
>DPJQ01000056.1:4390-4895 GCA_003542935.1 Lachnospiraceae bacterium
ATGTTTGGGCGAAGGGTTCAGTGAAATGAGGGGCAGAATTCGATTGCCAAGATTGATAAGGCAAATTCATAACAATAGAAAAAATGAAAGGCTCACAGGAGAAGATGGAAGCAGGCGGTGCATGGCAATATAGACACAAAATTGACAAAACAATTGTTCCGACCTGTAATATTATGGGCGTAAATATCGCAGCTATTGACATGGAATGGCTTTTAAAATTTACGAATGACTGGATCAAAGACTTGTCTGGGGACTACATGTGCGTATCCAATGTGCACACAGTTGTCATGGCCTATGAAGATGAAAGTTACTGTAAAATTCAAAATGGGGGGATTATGGCCATCCCAGACGGAGGGCCACTTTCTGCCCTTGGGAAAAAACGCGGATATAAAGATATGGCGCGGATTACAGGACCAAGTTTTATGGAAGAAGTCCTTAAATTATCCGAACAAAAAGGGTATCGACACTATTTTTATGGCAGCACCGGGGAAACATTAGAACAATT
>DPJQ01000056.1:5191-7213 GCA_003542935.1 Lachnospiraceae bacterium
AACATTAGAACAATTACGAGAAAATTTACGATATAGATATCCAGATCTGCAGATTGCTGGTTCATACAGTCCGCCTTTTCATCCCATCAGCCGGGAAGAAGATGAAACAATCATCGCGAACATCAATAAAGCAGGAGCAGATTTTGTATGGGTTGGCTTAGGTGCGCCAAAGCAGGAAAGGTGGATGGCCAGCCATCAGGGAAAAATTCACGGACTCATGGTAGGCGTGGGGGCGGGTTTTGATTATTTAGCGGGAAATATCAAAAGAGCACCAAAATGGATGCAAGAAAATAATCTGGAATGGTTCTACCGATTAATGCAAGAACCAGTGAGGCTGTTTGGCAGATACTGGCATACAAACAGAAAGTTTATCTGGAATGCATATATAAAGGGAAAATAATGAATAAAAAAAAAATCCTTATCGTACACAATTACTACCAGATTCCAGGCGGTGAGGACACAGTAGTTGCCAGCGAAAAACAAATGCTGACAGATCATGGTCATGAGGTGGTTTTCTACAGCAAAACCAATGCCGATTTAAGAAAAATGGGGAAAATCCAGAAACTGCTACTTCCCATTAATACAATTTTTAATTTTAAGACTTACAAAGAAATCAGAAGGTTAATTCAGCAAGCGCGGATTGACATTGTCCATGTTCATAATACATTAAATCTGATCAGCCCTTCCGTATACTACGCTGCAAGATCCTGTAAAATACCGGTGGTACAGACAGTTCATAATTTCCGCCTTTTATGCCCAGGAGCAGTTTTTTACAGAAATGGACATGTGTGTGAAGACTGTGTAAAAAAGGGCCTGTTGTGCGCAGTCAGACACCGCTGTTACAGAAACAGCCGAATTCAAACTCTTGCCTGTATGCTTAATCTGAAATTCCACCGTCTGACCGGTATATATAAAAAGATAAATTATATTTGCCTGACGGAATTTAATAAAGAAAAGTTGCTGACTCAAAAGCAGATTGAACCAGAACGCATATTTGTAAAACCTAATTTTATAGAAGGCGGTAATGAAATAGTACCTGCCAGTCAAAGAAATAATCAATTTGTTTTTGCCGGACGCCTTGACGAATTAAAAGGCGTAAAAATTATGTTCGAGGCGTGGAGAAAAATGGGGAACAATGCTCCAATGTTATTTGTGTGCGGCAAAGGTCCCTTAGAGAAATGGTGTACAGATTTTATCCGAGAAAACAAATTAACTATGATAAAAATGTTAGGTTTCATTCCCAATGTAGAGGTGCGCAAAATTGTTGCAATCAGTAAAGGTATTTTATTGCCTACACAGTGGTATGAGGGGTTTCCAATGAGCATCATAGAAGCATTTTCCGTAGGCACACCTGTAGTTTGCTCGGCACTTGGTAATGCAGGAAATATTGTAACAGAAGGAATTACCGGAACAAAATTTGAATGTACTTCTGTAACAGAGCTGATCTTGGCACTAAAAAGATTATCTTACTCAAAACATATACACGAGACAACCATAAATGAATATTTAAAAAAATACACGCAACTCGAAAATTATAAAAAGCTCAATTGGATATACGAAAATCTGAGGTAAGGATAAAATGAAAATCGCATATGTCGTTCCAATGCTTGCACCTTACGCTATTTCAAGATTTTGGGAATTAGCAAAAATTGAAAACGTAGAATTACATGTAATTGTGGAAATGAACACAAGCGAGGGAAGACCTGGCTGGAAATTTCAGAAAATAGCAGGTGTCCATATGTATCTGCTTAGTAGTTATACGTTTCAGAATACACATTTATTTTCAAAAGGACTAAAAAAGCTGGTAGATCGCATACAACCTGATTTCTGTATAGTGTGTAATACCGCACAACTTATGGGACTCACCGGTTTACGGAAATATAAAGTGGGTGTGGTAGTAGAAGATACTTTACGCGCAGAAGAAAGGAAACGAAAGGTTAATCGTTTAATAAAAAGATTTTTCTTGCATACAGCAGACTTTTATTTGCCGTATACAACAGATGCTATACGATTTTTAAAAAA
>DPJQ01000105.1:0-3241 GCA_003542935.1 Lachnospiraceae bacterium
TGATAAAAGACCGGCGGCGGCCCGAGAGTGATCGGGCACCCGCCCGCCGGGCGGACCATAAACTCCGGCAGCTCCCGGCCCCGGGCTATGTAGACGTAATCCGTCTCCAGAGCATTTTGCTGCCGGAACAGGCGGGCGCCCCGCAGCTTTGCCCGGGTGCCGCCCGTTTTCAGGGAAATATCCTCCATATATTCCTCAAATCTGTCCGTGATCAGCTGCATATCCAAAAACAACTGAGATGTATTTTCCGTCATAACTCTCCTTTCTTCATTGCCAACGGCCCGGATCCCCCAGGCCGTTTTTCTCTTGATACACTTTGCCGTTAAAAAAAACTGACCGGGCCCGACTGTTCTGTCAGAAAATCCTTATTTTTATCAGTATAACACAACTTACAGTTCTGCCGATCCGTTTTTTGTCGGAAAAGCAGCAGCGGTGTTCAGACGCTTTGTACATATCGCTCTCACTTCATGGCCACCCTCTCAGTGTTTTACGAATATCCCTGTGCAAATACCGCTTTCTGCTTTCCTATTTTTTGCAATAACAGTCGGTATGATTCCGCAAAAGGGAAAAATACACCGGCAAAATCTCCAACGAATTGCAGAATTGCGGAAAAGCATCTGTGAAGTTTATACTATTTGAGGATGATGAAAGATTCATCCGACACTTTATAGAAAGAGAGGGATATTTATGGCAAAAGAGAAAAAGCAACTCAGTAAATCCCTGCGCACGTTTTTCGGCGTCGGCGATTTCGGATTCAACCTGATGTCCAATGTGGAAACCTACTATTTCAACTTCTTTCTGACCAACGTGGCCGCTTTCAGCGTGGGCGTGGCAGGGATCATCTCCTCCATCGCCAGCCTGACGGACGCTTGTCTGTCCTGGGTCTATGGAGCCATCCTGAACTCGGCCAAGCCGAAGAAATGGGGACGTTACCGCTCCTGGCTGGTCATGCTCCCCTGGATTGTGCCGATCCTGTACGCTTTCCAGTTCTTAAAAATCGGCGACGGTCTGCTGTCGGCGGTGATCATTACTGTCGCGGCGGTGGCCAGCCACGTCTGCTGGAATTTCCCCTACGTGGCCAATGTGTCCATGATTAACGTGGCCGCCTCTAATCCTGACGATCGAATCGCTCTGTCCTCGATCCGCGCTTTCTGGAACAATCTGGGTTCCGTGCTGTTTTCCTATCTGGGACTGCCCCTGGCCACGATCCTGGGCGGTATCGTCGGTGAGAAGAACCAGTACGCGGCGCTGGCATTCGTCCTGGGCTGCGTGATGGTGGCCGGTTATTTTGCCCACTTCAAAATGCTGGACGGTTATGAGGAGACGGATGCCGTTTCCACGGCAAAAAAAGCGCCTGCCCAGAAGACCTCCGCCGGAGACATGGTCAAGGCCCTTTTTGCCAACCCGCCCCTTTTGGCCCTTCTGGTCGCTGACCTGGCCAAATGGATGATCAAATTCGTGGTGGCCGGCACGGCCATGTACTATTTTACCTATGTGGCCCAGAATGTAGGCATGCAGGCGACCTATATCCTGATTGCCAACATCGCCGGTATCATCGGCGCGTATATCAGCAAGGTCATCGCCCAGAAGCTGTCCACCAGGAACACCACGATCCTGACCTTCTTCGTGATGGCCGCCGTGATGATCGTGGCTTATTTTCTGAGAGCCAACGGCATGGTGGTCATCATACTGATGAGCCTGTCTCAGCTTGGTTACGGCATCGCCTACGCCTGTACCCCGGCCCTGTACGCCGACGCAGTCGTTTACAGCGAGTGGAAAACCAAAAAGAACGCCACCGGCTTTATCATGGGCCTGCAGAATATCCCTCTGAAAGTGGCTGTCCTCACCAAAGCCATCATCATCTCCGCCTGTCTGGCTGCGGCCAATTTCAGCGCGGACATTGACCCGGCACAGGCCACAGAAGAATTAAAGAGCGGCATCGGCGTTGCCTTCATGATCGTGCCGGCCGCCGCCCTGATCGTTGGCGCTCTGCTTTTAATCGTCGGCTTCCGCATCACCAGGGAGGATGTGACACGCTTCCAGAAGGAGATCGACTCAAGGAAAGCCTAAAATTATATCAAACATAGACAGAGGAGGATTTTACCATGCTTACACCGAAACAGAATTTATTGGAAACCATCCACGGAGGAAATCCGGACCGCTTCGTCAACCAGTATGAATTCATCAAGATCCTGACCGGCGATCCCTATGCCCAGCATAACCCGGCCCCGAAATACGGCGAGCACAACGTCGTGAACGCCTGGGGCGTGACCCGCTCCTACCCCGAAGGCACACCGGGCGCTTTCCCCGTCCACGACGCCGCCCATATCGTATGCCCCGACGTGGCAGAATGGCAGAAATATGTCAAGGCCCCCAACCTGAAATTCAGCGACGCCGAGTGGGAGCCCTATCTGAAACGGGCGGAGGAGGTCAACCGGGATGAGTACTACGTGTCTCCTTTTATCGCCCCGGGCCTCTTTGAGCAGTGCCATTACCTGATGGAGATCCAGAATACACTGATCAATTTCTACGAGGAACCCGAAGCCATGGCGGATCTGATCAAGTATCTGACCGACTGGGAATTACAATACGCCGAAGAGCTCTGCTCCCACCTGCATCCCACAGCCCTGTTCCACCACGACGACTGGGGCAGCCAGATCTCCACGTTCCTGTCGCCGGATATGTTTGCCGAATTCTACCTGGACGCCTACAAGCAGGTATACGGCTATTACAAATCCCACGGCGTAGAACTGATCGTGCACCACTCCGATTCCTATGCGGCCACGCTGGTTCCCTATATGATCGAGATGGGCATCGATATCTGGCAGGGCGTCATGACCTCCAACAATATCCCCGAGCTGATCAAAAAATACGGCGGACAGATCTCCTTTATGGGCGGCATCGACAGCGCCAAAGTAGACCATCCGGGCTGGACCAGGGAAGAAGTGCATGTGGAAGTGGAAAAGGCCTGCCGTGCCTGCGGCAAACATTACTTCATCCCCAGCGCCTCCCAGGGCCTTCCCATAAGCACCTTCCCCGGCGTGTATGACGCGCTGACCGAGGAAATTGATGCCATGAGCAAAGTCATGTTTTAGGAAATTGTAACTGTTCAGTACCTTCACAGTTACATGCAAAAAGCCATTGAGAATCGCCTTCGCCGATGGGGTTCTGAGCGCCAGTGGCGCTCGTTAAGAACCGACCGGAACGAAGTGAAGACTTTTGCACACCTGAATCATGTTCT
>DPJQ01000105.1:3486-3845 GCA_003542935.1 Lachnospiraceae bacterium
CCTGAATCATATTCTTACGGTCTCAGCAGCAAGTGCTTCGACCTGTGCTGAACAGTTACAGGAAATTTACTTTGTGAAACAGGATGTGGCAGGATTTCGGATTATTGATCCGGGATCCTGCTTTGTAACGTCTCCAAAGCCTTATATATCCAGCCTCATCTGACCGTCTATCCAACTTTTTTGTTGTGCCTCATGTATGACATCTCCCGGCATAGAAGTGCCCAACAAAAACGCAGATGACGGATCGTGTTTTCCCATATTTTCTTTTACAAGTACTGCATCGGAAAGTTACGTTCTGCCTTCTTATAAATATCAATAAAGCTATACCCGCGAGCACAAATATTTTCCAGATTTATTGG
>DPJQ01000105.1:4015-13787 GCA_003542935.1 Lachnospiraceae bacterium
ATATACGGGCGATAACGTTGGCAATTAATAACGTTCGCGAGTATAATTATGCAAGATTTTGTATATCCTGAAAGCGATATTGATGAATATCTTGCAAAACAATTGCTTATAGATTGCTTTAAGCAATCAACAATGATATAATAAATCCAGAAAACTAAAGTGAGGTGATTATCATGGCACGAACCGCATCCAGAACCGCAAATGTATATACAAGAGTCGATCCCGAAACAAAGGAACAGGCTGAAACGATCCTGAACCAGCTTGGGATTCCGATGTCCAATGCAATCGGGATGTTCTTAAAGCAGGTCGTTCTCCAACGTGGCATACCGTTTGATATGAAACTCCCGGCAGCAGAGCCGGTCGCAATCGGCGGCATGACGAAAGAACAGATTGACCTTGAGCTTCAGAAGGGCATGGACGATATTGCCGCTGGCCGCATTGTCTCCGCAGATGAAGTAGAAGCTGAAATGAGGAGACTGTATGGCGTATGAAGATGAAGATTGTTTATACCTTCCAGGCGCAGCAGGACTTAAAAAATATTTACGAATATATTTCTAATTCACTACTTGCTCCTGATACAGCCCGCAATATGTATCAGAAGATCATACAAAGCGCACGTTCCCTTGCGACCATGCCGGAGCGCAACCATCTTTACAAGGATGAACCCTGGCACAGCCGAGGCGTGCGTTTCCTGCCGATAAAAAATTACCTGCTCTTTTATACAATCAACAATGAAACACTCACGGTATCGATATTCCGTATTCTTTATGGCGGGATGGATATCAACCGTCAGTTGGAAGAAACCAGTGCATTTAAATTCAGTAATCCCACCGTCAGCAGGTCAACTTTTTTATACCATATCCAAATTTCCCCTTGACATTCACCCCGTTCTATGGCATTCTAAGTGTATCAATACATTTAATACACTTAATACATTTAGTACAGAAATCCGCCCTGCGCAGGGTCCGATCCCGTCAAGGCAGTTTTCTGCAGACTCAGGCATATAGAAAGGAGCGGAACATGATCGCTATTGATTACAAGGATCGGCGGCCGCTGTACGAACAGGTGGTGGAGCGATACCGGGAGTTAATCCTGAATCAGGTACTGGAGCCGGACAGCAAGCTGCCCTCCGTGCGCTCTCTGGCCATGGAACTCTCCATCACCCCCAACACGATCCAGCGGGCCTACAGCGAGCTGGAGAAAGCCGGCTACATCTATACGGTAAAAGGGAGGGGAAACTTCGTATCGTCCAACGACTCCCTGCTGGAGCTGAACCGAACACAGAAGCTGGAGGATGTTAAAACAGCGGTACACGCCGCGAAGTCCGTGGGGCTGCCCCAAAAGATCATACTGGAAGCCGTGGAATTTATATATGGAGGTGCGACCTATGATACAAATTCAGAACGTCAGCAAACAGTTTGACAAAGTCGAAGCCATCAAAGATCTGTCCCTGACCATCGAGGAAAGGAAGGTTTTCGGCATGCTGGGCACCAACGGGGCGGGCAAAAGCACGCTGCTGCGTATGATCTGCGGCATTATCCGCCCGGACAAAGGCACGATCACCATGGATGACGAGCCGGTCTACGAAGCCCCGGCCCAAAAAAGCCGCATTTTCTATATTTCCGACGATGCTTTCTACTATAACAATGCTTCCCCGGAGGAGATGGCCCTGTCCTACCGGCTCCATTACCCGGAGATGAACCTGGAACGGCTCTTTGACCTGCTGGACAAATTCGGGCTGGACAAAAAGCGCAAGATCAAAACCTTCTCCAAGGGCATGAAAAAGCAGTTCTCCATCCTGGCGGGCATCTGCTCCGGCACCCGGTGGCTGTTCTGCGACGAGACCTTTGACGGATTGGATCCGGTGATGCGCCAGGCTGTGAAAACCTTATTTGCCCAGGAAATGTGTGACCGGGCTTTCACACCGGTCATCGCCTCCCACAACCTGCGGGAGCTGGAGGATATCTGCGACCATGTAGGGCTTCTGCACGAAGGCGGCGTCCTTCTTTCCAGAGACCTGGAAGATATGCGGAGCAACCTGCACAAAATCCAGTTCGCGGCCCGGGAGGACATCACACCCTATGTGCGGGAACATCTGGATATCCTGCATTTGGAAACCCGGGGCTCTCTGGTCACCGTCACGGCCCGGGGCGACCTGGACGACATTCTGGCAGCCATAGATTCTCAGCAGCCCATTTTTTGTGAGGCGCTGCCGCTTTCCCTTGAGGAAATTTTTATCAGTGAAACGGGGGTAACCGGATATGACATCAAAAACCTCATTCTATAGTTATATGAAAAACGACGCGCACCACCGCATCTGGGTGCCCGCCTTGTCCTGTGTGGTATTCTTCTTTGTGATTATCGCCGTGGCCATGGCTTCCCAGAATCTGCGGAACGCCATGCAGGGCGAGGCCTACCGAATGCAGCAGGCGATGGACTTTGCCGAGTCCATATTTTCCAAAGAAGATATTTTCCTTACCTTCATCGCCGCTGTGGGGGCCACGATCTGCGGCCTGGAGGGCTTCTCCTATCTGTTCAGCCGCAAGAAGACCGACTATTTCCACAGCCTGCCCATGAAAAGGGAGCATCTGTTTTTTCTGCGCTGGCTCAACGGCCTGCTGTTTTATCTGGTGCCCTATATCCTCTGCATGGTGATCTGCACCATACTGCTGGGCAGCAGCGGACTGACCACCCACATGTATTACCAGAATCTCTGGACAGGATTTTTGTACAATCTGGTCATATTTCTGCTGATTTACCATACGGCGATCCTGGCCGTAATGCTCACGGGCCAGATCCTGGTGGCAATCGCCGGTTTCGGCATCCTGCTGTCCTATACCGTCATTGTCAATTACCTGGTTCCTGTCTATATGCAGAGCTTTTACAGCACCTACGATACGCAGAATATGACCACTCTGGGATTTCTGCGGTATCTCTCCCCCTTGAATGTGTGGACAGATCTGGCTGCGAATGGCCGTTTTGTCTCATGGCTCGCAGCCGTACTGCTGATGGCAGCCATGTTCGCGGCCAGCTTTATACTGTACCGCATCCGTCCGTCGGAGGTTGCGGGAAACAGCATTACTTTTCCGGTGAGCCGCCCTGTCATCCGCATCCTGCTGGTGATCCCGTTCAGCCTGTACGTTGCCCTGGCTTTCCACGAGATGGCCGAGTGGGCGTCGGCGTTCTGGAGCATCTTCGGTCTGGCCATATTCGCCCTGCTGATCCATGCGCTGATCGAGATCATCTATGATTTCGATATCCGCTCCGCCCTGCACCACTGGCCGCAGCTTGCGGGATGCTTTGTGGTCGGGCTTGCTTTCCTGGGATTTTTCCTGACAGACCCGCTGCACCTGGATTCCCGGCTGCCCCCCATCAACAATGTGAGCGCCGTCTACCTGGATTTGCCGCTGGACAACAGTATTCCCTATTTCCACAGATCGGATCTGCTCAGCCAGACGCCTTTAGAATCCTACAATGAATTCAGCATGACCTCCTACCGGCTGGAGCACACGGCGCTCACCGGGGATAATCTCCAGCTTGCCTACAACCTGATCCGAAACGCCCAGAAAATATCCGAAAACGACAACGGATCCCGGAACCTGTATCAGGCCAACCTGAATGTCGCTTTCCGCAAGAAAAACGGCAGCCTGGAATACCGGAACTTCGATCTGTGGCTGCCTGCAAACAAGAGTGATCTGATGGAAGTCTATAATACAAGGGAACTCAGAGAAAATCATTTCCAGATCGTTTCACTGCCATCGGATATTTACAGAAGCATGGCGGTCAGGGATGCGGCGGAAAATACTTTCAACAGAGATTTCTCCGAGGCGGAGATCAGCGAGTTTATAGATATCTATAAACGGGAACTGCTGGAACAGACTGCTGAGGACGCCATCGCATACCCGTCCATCGGGCAGCTGGAGCTGACCACGAAAAGCGATTTAGAGCTGCAGGCTTACCAGATCTACTCTTCCTTTACCGACACGCTGGCCTGGCTGAAAGACCACACCATTGACCTGACCGCCTGGACCAGACAGATGACCCCCGCCAGCATAACCATAGATCGGGAGCAGAATGAATCCTATTATGAGAATGGGTATTATGAAGACGGTGCATACTACGAGCCGGAAATGAATGAAGCGATGGCGGACGAATACAATGATGAGGACCATGTCCTCGACGGGAAATATCCCGCTGTGAAAGATACCGCTGCCGCGGAAACAACCGCCACCGACGAAAAAGGGCCGTTCTTCCCCGTTACCATCACGGATCCGCAGCGCATCCGCAGCCTGCTGCCCCACCTGTACAATCGGAACCTGTACGAATTCAACGATATCCTGAACGAAAAAGGTAAGATGCAGTATATAGTCAACGTATCCTTTGAGGACGCAGACACCGCTTCCCTCTACAATGTGGAATTCGTATGTGACGGGGATTTTGATATGGATGCCTGGCTGGCCGAAGGAGAGAACGCTGATGACAAACAGTAAAGGGTCATTCGCTGCCCATGAAAAACATCGCAAAAGAGGGAGCCGCCTGTGGCTGCTCCCTCTCCTGCTCTTACTTATGGTGACTTGTATATATCTGGGCCTCCGGCATTTCAAACCGGACTGGATCTTCCTGATCGAAGAACAGGTATCCGGGATCACCCGCCATGCCGATCTGACAGAGATTCCTGAGAACAGACTATCCTTTGAAAAAATTTCTCTGACAGATATTTCCAATCAGCCGGATACTTATACAACGGACTCATCCCTGATGCTGGTCAACGATACCCATATGCTGTCCGAAGATTACACACCGGATCTGATCAGCTACAAGGACACCGATGTGGAGATAAATCCCTCCCTTGAGGAATCCTATCATGATCTGGCCGCAGAGATCAAAAGCCGTTTCGATACGTCCCTGTATATCCGGAGCAGTTACCGCAGCACCGCAGAGCAGGCGGCGGAAAGCGAGGCCGAACCCACTCTGGCCGCCGCCGTGGGGGCCAGTGAACATGAAACCGGCCTGGCCCTTGATGTCTATGTACCCCGGTTTGCCGGAAGCGGTTTTATCAAAAGCGGCGCCGGACGGTATGTGAACCGGAACTGCTGGCAGTACGGTTTCGTCATCCGCTATCCCTATGGCAAGAAATCCGTCACCGGCATTCCCTACGAACCGTGGCATCTGCGCTATGTGGGAAAGCCCCATGCAGAGATCATGTACAAGGCATCCCTGACCCTTGAAGAATATATAGAATCTCTGGTTCCGGGCGCCTGCTACGAATACGGCGGATATCTGATCACACGCCAGACACCGGAAGACGGCACCTTGTCCATACCGAAGGGCTTACAGGATACCCGTATTTCCCCGGACAACGAGGGAAATTACATTCTCTGCGGGATCATGGCGGACTGATTTCCCGGCTGCCATGGCAGGTAAAGTAGATAATCTGATACTCCCGGGCCAGTTCTTCCAGAAGGGCCCGTCCCCGCGTAAGTTTTCCTTCATCAAAATTCACAAAGGGGTCATCCATGATCAGAAACGGCTTTTCCTCCTCATACATGGCATCCACCAACGCCAGCCGGGTACAGATTCCGGCAAATTCCCGCAGTCCTGTACTCATATACTCCTGGCCGTGGAGGCTCCCCAGAGCCTCCTCACCGGGAGTTAATTCCGCATCCAGCCGCAGACGGGCGGCGGCTTCCTCATCCAGCATTTCCATATATTTTTTAAATCCCTGCCGCATCCGCTCCATATAACGGGCGGCATACGATTCTTTCGCCTGTCTCAGATACCGCATCGTCTTTTCCAGCAGGTCGGCCTGTTTCCTGCCGTTCTCATACAGCTCCGCAAGGCGGCAGATCTCCCTCTCCGTTTCCTCCAGTTCCTCCGCCTCCGTGGTCAGTATTTCGATATCCTTCCGGCAGGTTTCTGCCTCCCGGAGCAGCTTCTCCCTCTGTTTCTCCAGCTCATACCGTTTTTTCTGCAGCTGCCACAGAGAGATATTTTCCCCTCCGGCGAGATCCGCTGGCAGCAGTTCCAGGCTGCTTTCTGTCTGCTCCCGGGAAACATCTTTCTCAGCATATCCGGGCAGACTGTTCTCTGTCCGTGTAAAAGCGTTCCGTCCCGCCTTGCCCGCGCTCTCATCCACCTCCCACAGATATGCCTCCCACTCCGCCTGATGTCTCGCAAGCTGTTCGGAAAGGCGCAGATAATCCCGCTGCCTGTCCCGCATCTTCAGCAGTTCCTCCTGTCCCAGGCCGGAATCGTCCATCTGATATTTTCGTAAAAACCGGCGTTTTTTCTCATCTATTTCGGACAAACGGCGACAGCATTCCTCCGTGCGGATCCGATGTTCAGCCTGCAAACTCTCCAAATGCTGCTTCTGCAGGCGCACCCGCTCTTCCTGTGCAGCATACAGCACAGAGCTTTGCTTTCTGCCATTTTCGCTGCTATCTGACCGGTCTGCGGCTGTGACCCTGTACATCAGAAGACCAAACACTGCGATTACCAAACCTGCTATACCTATCCCTTTTCCCACAGAATCCAAAAGTGCGGACATAGGAAGTCGACTGGCGGATACCTGTCCGGCAAACAGCAAACATACACCCAGAAGCATGAACACCGCACCGCAAACAGACAGCCTCCGCCAGAAAACAGCGTTTTTCTTCATATGCCCGGTTTCCATACCCTGGTTCCCGGACAGCATACCGCCCGATTCTCCCCCGGACTTTGCAGGCCGTCTCCCGGACGGCATAACGCCCGATTCTCTCTGCATCTGCTCCAGCAGCGCCTGTTCTCTTTCCCACTGGCTTTTCGCCTCCCGGATGGCCGCGTCGTCCTCCCGGGCCAGAAGCTCTCCTCGCTGTATTTCCTCACGAAGCAGACCATCCAGCTCCTCCTCCGAGGGCACGCCGCCCCGGAAATAATCGTCCAGAGGTTTTAATTGCTCCTCATCCTCCCGGAGCTGTCCCAGCAGCATCTCCCGGTGCCGCCCTTCGGCCCTGGCAGTTTGACTCTGATGAAATTGTCTCTCCTGCTCCTGTATGCGGGCCAGTTCAGTGCCCACGGCCCTCTCTTTCTCCAGAGCCCCGGCAAGCCGCGCCCTGCATCCGTCCCTCTCCCGGCCCTTCTCCACACATTGCTCCCGTTTCTGCCGAAGAGCGGACAACTCCTGCTCCCACCGGGCCAGAGACCCCCTGTTCCCGGTCTTTTTGTACTCCTTCAGGCGACGGTCCAGAAGCGCCGTAGCCTCGTCATAGCGATCCACATCACCGCCATACTCCTCCAAACGGTTCAGACGCGCATTCAGCCTGTCGGTCATGGCGACCGGCAGGCTCTCCTGGGGGAAAAAGCTGCTGCGGGCAAAGGAATCACGGTCCACCCCGAAAAGTTCCTCGCCAATGGCTTCCGAATAATCCCGGCTGGGAAGCCCCGTAGCCATATCGTACAGGGAAAAAGTATCATCCCTGTCCTTATCCCCGAAAAACCGTTCCAGCTTGTACTCTTTATTGCCATGAGAAAAAGTCACATACCCGCCCCAACGTCCACCTTGCCAGGGCTTGTAACGTTTCCGCTCATTTTCCGCCAATTTTTTTCTGGGGGAATAGGCCATACCGAAAAACATGGCCTTGAAGAAGGCTGCCAGCGTGGTCTTTCCCCAGCCGTTATCTGCCCGGATCACATTCATACCCCGGGAAAAATCCATGGTAAACTGATGATGCCGGCCGAAATTTTCTATGTAACAGGATAATAGTCTCATTCCTCCGGCTCCTCCCCCGCCAGGGCCCGTATGCCCATGCGTATGATCTTTTCTTTTTCTTCTTCCGCCAGCTCCTGTCCGCTGACCAGCCGGACAAACTCCCCTTTCAGGGAACAGTCATACCGGTAGCTGTCATAAGGCACGGCCAGCCGGGTCTTGTCATACAGTTTCGCAAAATAAAAATTTTCCCGCAGCCACTGCAATAGATACGCCGTATTTTTCTCTGCGTCCACAGGAATCTCCCCGGTGAGCGCCACTTTTACCAGAGAGGACGCCGGTATCTGTACCGCAGCCCGCCGCACGGCCTCCAGCATCCGGGGGCTGGTATCCAATCCCGATACATCCACGGAAATCTCTGTGCACTGTCTGATGCCGAAAGGAATGAACTGTGTTTTCACACGTCCCGCCTTGATATCCAACAGCACAAAGCCCTTCTGACCGCACTCATCAAACCCCCGCCCCTCCAGACAGCCGCTGTAACACCACATCCCCCGATCGTCCAGTTTCTCCAGCCGATAGGAATGGACATGGCCCAGCGCCAGATAATCGATACCGCGGTTCTGCAGCTTTCCGATAGGAATGATCCCGTCCCCGCTCCCGTGATCCGCCTCCTGACCGTGGAGGGTAACGATGTTGATCCGATCTTTGGCAAGCCGCAGGATGTCATAAATGCGTTTCTGATTCTCCCTTGTCAGCTCCACGCCTCCCACCACGGCCTCCCCGTAATCCCAGAATGTCCATGTATCGGAAAACAGTTTCAGATTCTCCGGTAGCTGTCCCTCAAAGCTCCGCAGAAAGTCCTCCGGGTCATGATTTCCCCTCAGATACAGAAAATCTATCCCGGGATGTCTGACAATCTCATCCTTCACTACATGGAGGGCCGTCCGCGACACCCCGGCACCGTCAAACAGATCCCCCGCGATCAAAATAGCCCGGACACCCTCCTCCCCGGCATACGCCACCATGCGCGTAAAAGTTCCCAAAAGCTCCTGCCTGCGCTCCCTGGCCTGCTCTTTAGTCAAATTGGCCTCCATCCGGGAATCCAGATGGAGGTCTGCACAGTGAATCATTTTCATATATTTCCTCCGGCCCCGCCGGATCTCCGACAGGGCTGCCTAAAGCACATATCGCCTTATTACTGTTCCTCGGCTCTGCCCTGCTTTTCCACAAGATCCCGATACAGATCACGGATCGTCCTGTGATGTACCGGATGGACATGGCCCGGCGCGATCTCATCCATGGGAGCCAGCACAAAATCCCGCAGCGCGATCTCGATATGGGGAATAATCAGCTCCTCCGTATCCATGACCAGATCGTCATAAAATAAAATATCCAGATCCAGGGTACGCGGTCCCCAGCGAAGGATACGCTCCCTGCCCGCCCCGGCTTCAATACCGTGAAGCACCTCCAACAATTCCTGCGGCGTAAACAGCGTATACAGTTCCAACGCCCCGTTTAAGAAATCCGGCTGGTCCGTCACACCGTAGGGCTTCGTCACAACATACTCGGAAACCCTGCCCATACGGCAGCCCGCCGTGTGAGATAATCTTTCCACAGCGAAATTCAGATTTGCCCTGCTGTCACCGATATTGGAGCCAAGGGCAATATAAACCCTGTGCCAGCTTCGTTCCACTTCCACCGACACGGTATCAAGGGGCAGTCCCACCGGGGCCCAGGGCTTTTTCAGTTCGAGCCGGACCTTCTCGACGGGCAGCTCCCGCAAAAGACAGGCCGCCAGCCGTTCCGCCACGGCCTCCAGAAGTTTACAAGTATGTTCCTCCATAAACTGTTTGATCCTGTGGCAGACAGCGCCGTAATCCACCGAGAGTTCCAGCTCATCCTCCATGCCCGCCCGCCGCACATCCAGATACAGATCTGCGGAAACCACAAACTTCTGTCCCAGCGTATTCTCCTCCGGATACACGCCGTGTTTCGCCCATATTTCCAGATCGCGGATATGTATACAATCCATCGTTTTCCTCTCCCGCCTTTACAGCAACTATTGTAACTGTTCAGTACCTTCAC
>DPJQ01000166.1:0-312 GCA_003542935.1 Lachnospiraceae bacterium
ACAGGATTTCATGGCGCGGCGGAACGAAATACGGTTCTCCAGCTGCAGGGCAATATTCTCGGCCACAAGCTGGGCGTCACGGTCCGGTCTCTTGACCTCCTTGATATCCACCACCAGCTTTTTGTCGGTCAGCTTCTGCATCTCTTTTTTCACTTTCTCGATCTCGGCACCGCCCTTACCGATGACCACGCCCGGCTTTGCAGTGTACAGGATGACCTTCACACGGTCAGACGCACGCTCGATCTCGATTTTGGAAACGCCGGAGCTATACAGTTTCTTTTTCAGGAATTTTCTGATATTGTAATCTTCCAC
>DPJQ01000166.1:646-783 GCA_003542935.1 Lachnospiraceae bacterium
TACCATCTGGAATCCCAATCCTTGATGATACCGACTCTGAGTCCATGTGGATTTACTTTCTGTCCCATGATCTTCCTCCTTATCTTTCATCCAGCACAATAGAGATATGGCTTGTTCTCTTCTCGATCCTGTAAGCC
>DPJQ01000166.1:1106-1275 GCA_003542935.1 Lachnospiraceae bacterium
AGCCCTGCCCTGTGCCCTCGGTTTGATCCTCTTCATTGTCGGCGCCTTGTTGGCATAGCACTCTGCAATGTAAAGATTCTCGGCGCTCATACCGTTGTTGTTCTCCGCATTGGCGATGGCGGATTCCAGCAGCTTTTTGATCAAAGTGGAAGCATATCTGGGATTGTAG
>DPJQ01000166.1:1566-1740 GCA_003542935.1 Lachnospiraceae bacterium
AAGCATATCTGGGATTGTAGGTCAGGATACCGAGCGCACTCTGTACGTCCTTCCCTCTGATACTGTCTAATACAAAACATGCTTTCTGGACAGACACGCGCGCATAGGAAAGCTTTGCGGACGGCCTTGTATCCTTCTCGGCATTTCTGGCTCTCTTTATCTGGGATCTATGTC
>DPJQ01000166.1:2046-5845 GCA_003542935.1 Lachnospiraceae bacterium
CTATGTCCTTTTGCCATGGATAAATCCTCCTTTCGTTGTTGGCTTACCAGCCACTCCTTTACCATCAGGCCTCTCTTTCACCCCGTCCCCGGGAGAGAGTTTGTAACTGTTCAGTACCTTCGCAGTTACGAATTTTTTTCCCGCAGACGCCGTAACAGCGCCTGCGGAATATGAAATCTCTTATCTGCGGACACCGCTCTTTTTCTCGTCTTTGCCGTGCCCTCTGTAGGTCCTGGTCGATACGAACTCGCCTAGCTTATGGCCTACCATGTCTTCTGTTACATATACCGGCACATGCCTTCTCCCGTCATGAACCGCAAACGTATGTCCCACAAAGCTGGGGAATATAGTGGACCGACGGGACCATGTCTTAATAACCGTCTTTGCACCTGATTCGTTCAGGGCGTCTACCTTCTTCAATAGGCTCTTGTCAGCAAAGGGCCCTTTTTTCAATGAACGTGACATCCGTATTTACCTCCTTATTTGTTTAAAGCTCTACCGTCTCTTCTTCTGATGATATACTTGTTGGACTGTTTGTGTTTATTCCTGGTCTTCAGACCCAGAGCCGGCTTGCCCCACGGAGTACACGGACCGGGACGGCCGATCGGAGCGCGTCCCTCGCCGCCGCCATGCGGATGGTCATTCGGGTTCATGACAGAACCGCGTACCGTCGGACGAATGCCCATATGGCGTTTGCGCCCGGCTTTACCGATGTTGATCAGGTTGTGGTCGCCGTTGCCCACCACGCCGACGGTGGCGCGGCATACGATCGGCACCATTCTCATCTCACCGGAGGGAAGACGCAGCGTAGCATACTTTCCTTCCTTGGCCATGAGCTGCGCACCGTTTCCTGCCGCACGCACCATCTGGCCGCCGCGGCCCGGATTCAGCTCGATGTTGTGGATCATGGTACCTACGGGGATCTCGGACAGGGGCAGGCAGTTGCCCGGACGGATCTCCGCATGGACGCCGCTCATCACCTTCATACCTACTTTCAGCCCCTCGGGAGCCAGGATGTAGGCTTTCTCGCCGTCCGCATAGCAGATCAGGGCGATGTTGGCCGAACGGTTCGGATCGTACTCGATGGTCTTTACCGTGGCCGGGATGCCGTCCTTTTTATTTCTCTTAAAATCAATCAGCCTGTATTTTCTTCTGTTTCCGCCGCCCTGATGCCTCACGGTGATCTTCCCCTGATTGTTCCTTCCGGAATTCTTCTTCAGGGATACGACCAGGGATTTCTCCGGCTTATTTGTGGTAATCTCAGAGAAATCAGAGCCTGTCATATGCCTTCTGGAAGGGGTATACGGCTTATATGTCTTAATTCCCATGTTGTCTCCTTTCATTTACGCCTGTGCGCGTATTTGACGAACCAGATATTGAGTCATTTTTTCCCGGTTCGTAACTGTTCAGTACCTTCACAGTTACTCATGCAAAAATCCATTTAAAATCGCCTTCGGCGATGGGATTTTTGCACCCTCGAATCACTTTCTTACGGTCTCAGCAGCAAGTGCTTCGACCTGTATTGAACAGTTACTTTGTTTTTACTTCTTCCTAAATATTAAAGCCCCTCGAAGATCTCGATCTCCTTGCTGTCCTCAGTCAGGAAAACCATGGCCTTCTTGGTCTTTGCGGTTCTGCCCACCACTGTTCCACGGCGTTTTTTCTTGCCCGGGCAGTTCATGGTGTTGACACGTTTCACTTTTGTTCCCTCGAACATCTTCTCCACAGCCTCTTTGATCATCGGCTTGGTGGATTCCGGATGCACCTGGAAGGTGTATACCTTCTCACCCATCAGTTCCATGCTCTTCTCGGTAACGATCGGTTTCTGGATTACGTCATAATATTTCAAATCAGCCATTATGCAAACACCTCCTCAATCGATGCCACAGCAGCCTTGGTCACTACCAGGTTTTTATATTTCATAATGTCATATACGTTGATATTAGATGCAACGCTGGTGGCCACATGGGGGATATTTCTTGCGGACATCACCACATTCTGATCCTGCTCAGCCGTCACAACCAGGGCGTTTTCCACTTTCAGGTTATCCATCACCCTCTTGAAGTCCTTTGTCTTGATCGCATCCAGTTTCAGCTCGTCGAGTACAACGATCTTCTGATCCTGGACCTTGGAGGTCAGTGCAGACTTCAATGCCGCCCTTTTCTCTTTCTTGTTCATCTTAAAAGAATAATCCCTCGGAACCGGAGCAAATACCACGCCGCCGCCTTTCCACTGGGGAGCCCTTGTCGAGCCCTGTCTTGCATGGCCAGTCCCTTTCTGTCTCCAGGGCTTTTTACCGCCGCCGCTTACTTCCGAGCGGGTTTTGGCTTTCTGTGTACCCTGGCGCTCATTTGCCAGTCTCAGGACCACTGCCTGATGTACCAGGTTTTCGTTGATCTTCACACCGAAAACGGCATCCGACAGCTCCATCGTTCCGACTTCGTTTCCTTCCATATTAAAAACAGATACGTTTGCCATCTGTAAGCTCCTCCTTTCCCGTAAAAAACTTATTTACCGGATTTAACAGTTTCTTTTATAGTCACTAACCCTTTCCTCGGGCCCGGTACAGCGCCCTTCACGAGAAGCAGGTTGTTGTCTGTATCTACTCTGACGATCTCCAGATTCTGTACGGTGACCTTCTTGTGTCCCATGTGGCCGGGCATCTTTTTTCCTTTGAATACGCGGCTGGGATCGGAACATGCACCGTTGGAACCGGCATGACGATGATATTTGGAGCCGTGGGCCATGGGTCCTCTGTGAAGGCCATGTCTGCGGATCGCGCCCTGGAAACCTTTTCCTTTGGAGATGGCCGATGCATCGATCTTGTCTCCGGCCTCAAACACATCGACTTTGATCTCCTGGCCGAGCGTGTAGCTCTCCGCGTCGTCCAGTTTCAACTCACGGACATATCTCTTATAGGACACACCCGCTTTGTCGAACTGGCCCTTCATCGGCTTGTTTACCAGTTTTTCTCTCTTGTCAACAAAACCTACCTGCACTGCGCTGTAACCGTCGTTCTTCACGGTCTTTACCTGGGTCACAACGACCGGGCCTGCCTGCAGCACCGTCACCGGAGTCAGCACTCCGTCATCATTGAAGATTTGAGTCATTCCGACTTTCGTAGCCAAGATAGCTTTCTTCATTCTTATTACCTCCTGTTAATCTACAGCGGATCGCTTGCGCGATCATCCTAGAACAGCCGACATAAGTGGAATGAAAACGGTAGTTCATTACTTCTATATCAAACCCTTCAGGATTGTTACCTCTTTACTCATTTCTGCTTCATTTTGATATCAATGTATACGCCGGCAGGCATTTCCAGCCTGGACAGGGCATCCACTGTCTTCTGGGTGGGCGTGATGATATCGATCAGCCTCTTATGAGTCCTCTGTTCGAACTGCTCACGGGAATCTTTGTACTTATGCACGGCCCGCAGGATCGTGACCACTTCCTTTTTGGTGGGAAGAGGTACGGGGCCGCTCACCACAGATCCGTTCTTCTTCACAGTTTCGATGATTTTAGCCGCAGATGCATCCACCAACTGATGATCATACGCCTTGAGTGTGATTCTCATTACTTGCTTTGCCATAAAAAAAGCCGCCTCCTTTTCGCACTTTTTGAGTACGACAAGCGGTGACTGTACAACTTCTCCGTGTGTGTCCTAATGGTGCCCACACGGCGTTTCCATTTATTCATGGACATTCCTGTTCTGTACAGTGACTTGTCGTCAGTTTTTAACTTGACATATTCGCTCCACGGAAAACCTGCAATCTCTGCAGCAACCTCACGCTTCATCGCT
>DPJQ01000166.1:6089-14201 GCA_003542935.1 Lachnospiraceae bacterium
TTGACATTCGCTCCACGGAAAACCTGCCCGCAGGCAGCAACCTCGCGCTTCACAGCTATCAATGTCACAGCAGTTGCCATTATACAAAAAAGCCCCTGGCAATTCAAGGGCTTTCAGGAATTTCTTGTTCTTTTTTTCATACAATCCATAACAATTTTATCAACTTACGGGCAGGCAGGCCTAAAGTATCTCCGAATAATCCAGAAATGTAATTCCCAGCTCCTTATCCTCAAGAACTTCCGGCTCGTCTCCGGCCAGTACGGCTTTCCGCAGAAGCTCATCAACAGAGCAGCAGGGAATCACAATCTCCTGGGATTCAGTCTCCACAGGATCGTCCCCCTCATCGGGCGGGGCGGCTTCCGCTTCCATAGCTGCCTCATCGTCTGTCATTTCCTGCACAGATTCCGGCTCACGGGCCGCCCGGGCCAGTTCTTCCGTAATCTGCCTCTCCAGGTCAATTGTGGGATCTATCTCCGGTTCCTCCTCAGGTTCTTCAATTCCCTCCGTCATGGCGCTGGCTACAGAAGAAGCGATCTCTTCACGGGCCGCTTCAAACAGCGCAGCAGGGGATTCTGTCTCAGTAACGGGCTGCATGTTTCCTCGAACCTCCGGTTCCTCCATGTCCTGTCCTTTCTGATCTTTCTTATTCTTTTTAGCCGCTTTCTTCGCAGCCTTCTCCTCCTGTTTTCTCTGTTTCTGCTCCAGTCTCTTCCTCTTCTTTGGGCTTGGCTCCTCCGCATCTTCCTGAACCGCCTCCCGTACCCCCTCCTCTTCCTCTTTTGCCTCCACGTCTTTCTCCCACATCTCGGAGATTACAAACAGAAGAATCAAAAGCAGAATGACAAGGCCGATGATGATCCATCCCTTGATACTTCCCGCCATCGCGGCCAGATACCCGATCACGGGAATGGTCACGATCCGCACACAGGCTTTGTCCATCACCACTTCCGCGGGTTCAGCGCTGCTGTCCGATGCGTTACGGATGATCAATGTCCCGGTACCGGCATCCACGGCATCCACTTTATACAGGTATTCGGATCCGTCCTTATTTTCCACGTAAATGCTGTCCCCTACCTTCACCTCCGTGATCGGCTGCTCTCTCCCATAGGTCACGGAACCCACAGCAAGATTTGTCTCTACACGGCTGTTCTGTATAATAATCGTTTCTATACCCAGAAACGACGGCACCAGCAACAGTGCGGCCGATATCAGGGCACAGGCCAGAATAATATTGATCAGTACTTTCAAAACTCTGGACATGTATCTTCTCCTTATTGTCCCTTGTAAGTGACAGTTCAGCCCGAAGCCAAACGGATTTCTTTCTGAACTCTACTCGCCATTATAAACTCTTTACAAAATAGTTGCAACACTTTTAAATAAATATTGCGGACTATAACATATTTTTTTATTGCCCTTGAGTGAAAAGCCTCGTATAATAATATCTGTTTGTGGTCCGGACAGACCGGGCCGCTGCCATTTTTCTTATTCCGGAGGAAATCATGAACAGCAAGGTAAAAATCATCGAAGACCTGTCACTGAACGCCTGGCCTTCCCATCAGATAGAGCTTTATGACGGATGGATACTCCGTTTTTCTTATTTTTATACCCACCGCACCAACAGCGTGGAACAAATCGGCCCTTCTATCCTTCCCCTGCAGGAAAAGATCGCCTACTGCGAGTCCGTCTACCGGGAATGGGGAACCCCCTGCATTTTTAAAATCAATCCCCTGGTTCCCCGGGATTTTGATACACTATTATATAAGAAAGAATACGCCATAGAGCATGTCACTGAGGTCATGACCATGCATATTCCCGAACACGTTCCCGGCCCGGCAGAAGCCCCGGTCATCCTGGAAAGTACCATCAGCCCGACATGGATCTTTTCCCTGTTTGATCTGAAGGGAACCACTGATCCGATCCACCGGCAGATCGTCCCATCCATGTACCGCTCCATCCCCAAGAAAACCATAGCCGCCCACATTGAAGAGAACGGCCGATTCATGGCGACGGGACTGGGCATCCTTGACCGAAACTATATCGGCATCTATGCCATCCATGTATCTCCTGCCTGCCGGCGGAAGCATTATGCCAGAGACATCTGCCGCAGCATTTTGGCGGAAGGTATGCGCCAGGGAGCCGACCAGGCTTACCTGCAGGTAGTGCAGGGCAACACGGCTGCCCGAAATCTCTATGAATCCCTGGGTTTTGAGCAATTCTATACTTACTGGTTCCGGGTCAGCCCTCCCTGCGCAGCCGTTTGGCCATCTCGCTGATCTTCCGCAGGCGGTGGTTGACACCGGATTTGCCCACCGGCGGGACGAGAAGTTCTCCCAATTCCTTCATAGATGCATCCGGATGGGAAAGCCTGAGCTCCGCCATCTGGCGCAGTCCCGGTGCCAGGCAGTTCAGGCCTTTCCTTTCTTCAATATAATGTATATCTTCTATCTGGCGCACCGCTGCTGACACAGTCTTGCCCAGATTGGCCGTCTCACAGTTCACTTTTCGATTCAGATTATTGCGCATCTCCTTGAGGATCCGCACATTTTCCATGGCGAACAGATGGCGATTCGCGCCGATGCAGGCCAGAAACTCCCGTATCTGCTCCCCCTCTTTCAGATAAACCATATAGGCCTTTTTTCGGAGAATGACCCTGGCCGAAAGGCCCATATCCTCAAAAATTCCCTGCATAACTCCGGCACGGTTCTCCCGCTGACAGACCAGTTCCAGATGGTAGGACTTTTTCGGGTCACTGACAGAACCCGACACGAGGAACGCCCCCCGGATATAAGCCCGCTTACAACATTCGCGCTTAAGCAACACAAGTTGATCCTGCTCCGGTTGTTCCCGGATCTGCCCGTCTTTGTCCATAATCTCCACGGCCCGCAAAATCTGCCCCACCCTTTCATGGTCTGACGTCAAAAGAGAGTACACCTCATTTTTCTGCAGATACGCATTCTTGTGTACTGTGACCACCGCTTCCGTCTCAAAGGTTTTCTTCAGCAGAATATAATATTTTCTAGCCAGACACAAATTTTCCGTCTGCACCTCCAGGGACAGGCGGTCCTCCTCGTCGATCCCTATTTTTCCGCATCCCGACAAAATGGCGGCCAGTTCCGCCAAACGGCAGTGGCGGCTTCCGGACAACTGTCTGGACAGTTCCTCCTTGATTTCCCCGGAAAATGACATGGGCTCATCCCTTTCTATTATTTTTTGCGCCTGGCATCCTTGTCAATATCCCTGTGTTCAAGGCGGATACCGAACTCCGAGGCATCGGACAGCCGATTGTAGATCCGGTTAGCCAACGTCACTGACCGGTGTTTGCCGCCGGTACAGCCAATGGCCACCACCAACTGATGCTTGCCCTCGGATATATAGTTGGGGATCAGGAATCCCAGCATATCCTCCAGTTTATCCAGGAATTCCCCGGCCTGTTCATACTGCATGACATAATCGCTGACCCCGCTGTCGTTGCCGGTAAGCGCCCTTAATCCCTCCACATAATAGGGGTTGGGCAGGAAACGCACATCAAAAACCAGATCGGCATCCTCCGGGATACCGTATTTGAACCCAAAAGATACAATTGTAACCATCAGGCTCTGAAAATGCTGATCCGCCACGAATATCTTCTCCAGTTCCGTTTTCAACTCCCTGGTCAGAAGATGGGTGGTATCCAGCACATAATCCGCATTCTCTTTCAGATAACCAAGCAGTTTCCGCTCAGCCCGGATGCCGGGCAGGACACGCCTATTACCCGCCAGGGGATGATTCCGTCTCGTCTCCTTGTAGCGTTTCACCAACACTTCGTCGTTGGCGTCCAAAAACAGTATCTCATATTTTACATGGGAAGTGCGGAGCTCATCCAAGGCCTTTCCCACCTGTTCAAAATATTCGCGGCTGCGCACATCCACGCCCACCGCCACACGGGAAAAGTCCTCGGAAAGACTGTCCTTGACAAATTGCGCAAAGCGCCCCAGCAGAGGCACGGGCAGATTATCCACGCAGAAGAATCCCACATCCTCCAACATTTTCAGGGCCGTCGATTTTCCGGCCCCGGACATACCCGTCGCTATGACAAAACGCATCTCTTCCTCCCTTCAGACTGCTTCCTCCCTACTGCAGCGTTTCAGGCATCAAAACCCAGAAAACGCACCTCCGGCTCCAGTTCTTTTCCAAACTTTTCATACACAATCCGATGCACATCGCCGATCAGGCGGCAGACATCTTCCGCTGTGGCTCCGCCCGCATTGATCACAAAACCGCAATGTTTTTCGGATACCTGGGCGCCTCCCACACGGTAACCGCGAAGCCCCGCATCCATGATCAGCTTTCCCGCAAAACATCCCTCGGGACGTTTGAATGTGCTGCCCGCACTGGGACATTCCAGAGGCTGTTTCTGGACGCGCAGGTTTTTGAGCACCTCCATGCGGGCTTTGATCTGCTCCGCATCGCCGTGGGCAAGCTGCAGGCCGGCTCCCAACACCACATAGCCCCTCTTCATCAACAGGCTGGTCCTGTACCCCATCTCCAACTCATCCGCAGGGATCTCACAGATCTCTCCGTCTGCATCCAGGGCCGTCACAGAAATGAGGATCTGCCTCATCTCCCCGCCGTAGGCCCCCGCATTCATCAGACAGGCTCCTCCCAGGGTGCCGGGAATGCCCGCGGCAAATTCCATTCCTGTAAGGTCATGGGCCAGGGCTGCATGGGCAGTCTGGGAGAGCAGCGCTCCGGCCTGGGCCCGGATCCGCTCTCCCGCCACCTCCACGGCGCCGAGATTGGAACCGATGCGGACAACCACGCCCCCATATCCCCTGTCACTGACCAACAGGTTACTGCCGTTTCCCAGGATAAACCAGGGAATATCCTCTTGCCTGCAGGCAGACAACACCCTCTGCACCTGTTCCGGGCTCCGGGGAGTAACAAAATACCGAGCCGGACCGCCGATACGAAACGTGGTATGGCGGTTCATGGGCTCATGTTCCATCAGCGCCTCTGTTCCGACGATCTGCTCCAGACAGGGTTTGAACTGTTCAATATTCACAATCATTCTCTCTTTCTGTTTCACTTTTCTCCTATTATACTATAGGGCCGTTTTCACAGCAAATACTTTCTGTAAATACGACCGGTCCCGCTATATCCGCGTGTGAAAATCCCGCTCTTCTTCCAGGGGCTTGTCTTTTTCCTCCAGGCGGTCGATCCGTATCCAGGAATCCTGGCTGAGCTGCCCGATCATGCTGCGGATATCTGCCTCCCGCCCCTGCACCTCCATCTCCACGGAACCGTCATAACAATTGCGCACCCAGCCTGTCAGGCCCAGAAGCCGTGCCCTGTATTTTGCATGATAGCGGAACCCCACACCCTGGACGCGGCCGTAAAAGAAAATATGTTTTCTAACTATCGGTTGCGGCATAGCCAAACCTCCTCTTCCATCATTAAAACAGGGGCATGAGATACCTGTCTCTGCCCCTCTATACTACCATATATATGCCTGTTTTTCCATAAAGGATCTGCGAACAACATTTACCCATGAGTCATTTCGTTATTTTTCACGGCCCGGGGAGCCGCTCAAAGTAATGTCATTTCCTCTTTATCGGATGCCTTACCACAGTCTTCAACTTCTCGGGGGCGACCCTCCGTGCATCGCTTTCACTGTAGCCGGTTCATCGTCATATGCTCCGACATGCATACACTGCACGCACATCCCCTCATCATCGGAGAGAGCCGATTACCCGGCTCTCCCACAAAACCTGTTTACTCAGTATCTTCTCATTTTTCTTTAACAGGAATCCACACTTCTGCATAATACTCGTGATCCTGCATCCCCATCTTGAAATCTTCCGGATTGCTGTAATACTCGATATTATATCCTTCGGCGATCTCATATGAACTTGCAGGCAGCCACTCTGAAAAAATCCTGCGGTTTACTTCCTGCAAGGGAAGCGGCATCGGACCACGGCACGGAAATACTGCCCAGGTATGCTCCCTGATTTCATGCACATCCAGCTTTTTAGCCTCAGCCTGTCCTGCATCATACTCATCAGCGATCATGTAGCGAAACTCATTGCCAGCCATCTCTTCATCAAAGCACACTCCGTACATTCCCATCACAGATCTCTCTTCTGGCTGCATAAAGACTTTTTTCCAGAACTGCGGCACTTCCTCATTTGCGTTCTCATAGGAGAAATTCTCAGCAACGCCCATAACCTTGAACGCCGGCTTCTTTTCGATTCTGTACTCCATCGTACTACCTCCGTCTAATGTTAATTTGATATGCAGCGGAGCAAATGATTTCAGCATCGCACCGCCGCGCCTCACATCGGTTGGAGTACTTCCGTGGAACCGTGTAAATGCCCTGGTAAAGCTATCCGGAGAATCATAACCATATTTCATTGCAATGTCGATCACCTTCACATCCGATGAAAGGAGTTCCTCACCGGCGATAGATAATCTTCTCATGCGAACATATTCTCCAACGGTATATCCGCAGAGCATGGAAAAACCTCTCTGGAAGTAAAATGCAGATGTATTCACTTCTCCGGCAATCCTGCCTGCCGTCAGATCTTCGGTTATGTTCCCTTCAATGTAATCAATGGCATCTTCAATGATCTTTGCCCAGTTCATCCGGTCACCTCCAACTTGATTGTGACTTCAGTATAGCATTTCCACCCGGAGGCTTCCCGACAATAACTGCTCACTTTTGTCCTAATTCATACCGGCATCTTTTTTATCACAATAAATCTGAATCGCCTTATCGACAAATTCTGCCGTACCCACGCCGCCATACTCATCGATATTTTTGGTAAAATCTCCACCTCCGGAATACATCTTTCCAAGTCCTCTAAGTATCTTGTCGCTGCAGGTATACAGATTTTCTGTAATAAAATCCTGTATTCTCTTTACAATATCCTGTGCCTCAGATGATGCCGGATCCCCGCTTTTCATCTCACCGGCCTCTTTGAAGAGCAGCATGAATCTGTTAGCCAGAAGTTTATCATCTTCATCTGTTCGGTTTTTCTGTTTCTCTGCAAGTTCTTTATACTCAGGTGTATTGCCGTAAAGCTCCTTTGCCTGTCTGGAATATTCATCCAGTTTGCTTCTGTCAAAAGCCTTGAAATCCATATGCTTCACTCCTAACAATTTTATTCCAAGCGCAAAATTCATCAGGTTTTCGATATGTTCCTTCTTCAGTTTAAGCAATTCTATCTGCTGTTCCAAAGCTTTTCCTCTATCGAAATCCGGACTGTTTATGATAGCTTTGATGTCTTTCAAAGGAAATTCCAGCTCACGAAACAATAAGATGTGCTGCAGGCGTTCCAAATCTGTATCGTCATACAGTCTGTATCCCGCATCGGTGTATCCCGTCGGATGCAAAAGGCCGATCTTGTCATAATACTGCAGAGTGCGTATACTCACCCCGGCAAGCTTGCTCACTTCGTGTACTGTCATCATTGGCATCTCCTCCTTTCGCCTGGTAATGTTACTATAAACTATTACGTAACGTAGGAGTCAACACTTTTTTCAAAATTCTTTCTGCGTGAAGGGCACGATAACCCACAGAAATAATAACATCCAGATTACAGTAGTCAACTTGATAGGTTTTTCCATCTGCCGCAGTTGTTGCGAAATTTGCAACAACTGATTCTTCTACCTATAATATGCAAACGCACAGATTTGCCAACCGCTTCAAGACTTCGCTCTGAGGGAACAAGTCTGAAATCCCATCGCCTCAACTTTCCTGATGCTGGAATCGATACTTGCCTTTTCCGTGTCCGGACACTGGATCAATGATTCCATGTTCTGCCATTTCACGCAGCAGTGCAGAGCTTCTTGTCGGTTTCAGGCCGAGCACCCGCTGAACATCTGATCTTCCAAATGCCAACTCCGCTCCCAATGCCTCTTGTAATATCTAATATGAGAAGCGGTTTTTGCTGTGAAAACATCTTCAATGTTCGCTTTTTTCGAGTCAATGTTCACTTTTTTGGGTTCTTTGAAAGTACCGCTGATATGCAATGTCCGGTTATGAAGAGGATTGCTTTCATTCAACAGGAGATTGCGAAGGAAGAATTCAAGGTACTCTGTCGTTTCGTAAATGCCATTTTTCAGATCGTTATA
>DPJQ01000010.1 GCA_003542935.1 Lachnospiraceae bacterium
TCTGGCTTTTGGCATACCCAAAAGGAACCTGTCCGAATACATATTCCCCATTTGCACATTTATTCTGGAATGAGGTCTTGACCTTTACCGACACATCCTTGCTGTAGAGGTCATAGAGCAGAGTCTGGAAAGCCGTATCCAGCGGCGTGGTGCTTCCCTCATGCTCCCTGCTGTCATAATGGTCATTGACCGCAATAAAATGGACTCCCATAAAGGGAAATATTTGGTTGAGGTAGTCTCCCAGTTCTATGTAATCCCTTGCAAACCGGGACATATCTTTCACCAGGATGCAGCCGATCTTCCCCTTCTTTACCTGGTTTAGCAGTTCCTGCAACCCCGGCCTATCCATATTCGTGCCGGAAAAGCCGTCATCACAAAACTCTGCAACCTCCTGTTCCTTCAGTTCGACGTCATTGCTTATATACTCCATGAGCATCTTGCGCTGGTTGGAAATACTGTTACTTTCCTTATAATTCCTGCCCCCTGAGGCATCATCCTCTATGGAGAGACGGAGATAAATTGCGATTTTCCTGTTTTCTCTCATTCCGCACCTCCGTCTTTTCCAATGCCGGACACGGAACTTCCTGGTATCTCGTCCAATGGCGGAGCATTTTTAGAAGTCTTTCCCGCACTTTCCAGCAGCGAATCACTGAAAGTAAACAGGACTTCCACCCGCTTTCCCGGATACACATAGATTTTCTCAATAAGCGTTTCGATAAGCTCCTTAGTCAGCACCTGTTCATTTTTCAATGGAATGTTCCTCTTCCATTTTAGCAGCGCACGGACAGCTTTCAGATAGGTTTCCCCATCCCGCTCCAGGCTGGATGCCTGTTCCCTGAACTGGCGCTCTTTTCTTTCCAGTTCCCGGACACGATCCTCTTTCTGCATTTTATAGGCAACATATTCCTTTTGAGAAAGCCTGCCGCTGCGGTAGGCCATATATTTATCGCTTTCCTCCCCGTCTAACCGCTCTTTTGTATGTGCGGCTGACCGCAGGTTCCGTTCCAGTTCCGCTTTTTTCTGTCTGACGATCTCCCTTGCGGTTTCCACATAGGTCTTCTGCTTCTTCAGGTTCTCGGTAAATTCTATTGCAAAAAGAGAAAAGAGTATATTTGTCAGTTCAATGTTTGAAATGCGATTGGAAGATGGGCAGGCATCTGTCTTAGTGCTCCCGCCATTCAGGCAGAAATACCCTCCCATCCGTTTTCTGGTGCCGTCCTCATACTTCTTTACATAGCTGTGCCTGGTCATCTTCCGCCCGCATACACCGCAGTACAGTACCTTGTCAAAAATATTTTCCCCGATGAGACACCCCTCGGTGGGATGCTCATGGCTTTCTGCCCGTTCCCGCAGTTTCCTCCGCACCCCGGCTGACTTCTCTGCGGTTTCAGTTCCGATCAGCGGTTCGTGGGCTTCCTCTTTGACCACCCATTCATCTTCCGGCTTATGGATGCGGTTACTTTCATTCCTGGCAGTGATGCTGGTCTTCCCCTGCACCAGCCTGCCCGAATAGGTATCGCTCTTTATGATACGTTCCACTCCGCTCTTATCCCAGCCCTTATAATCTGCTCCCGGCGGGCAGTAGACCTCCCCTGTCTTACGGTATATTGCGGGCGGATTGATCTTACGGTTATTCAAGTCATCCGTCACTGATTTATAGCTTTCCGTCTCAATGAATTTCTTATATATGTACCTGACAATATCTGCCGTATTTTCATCCGGAACCAGCTTCCGCAGCCTGCCTTCCCATTCCGCTCTATAGCCATAAGGGGCAGGGCCTCCCACATAAGCGCCCTCTTTCCGCCTCTGGGCCAGAGATGATCTTGCTTTCAGCGAGAAGTCCTTGGCATACATATCATTCACCAGGTTCCTTATCTCCGATGCCATCTGCTTTGCATCATTGCCATCCGCCCCGGTATCATAACCGTCCGCTACGGCTATAAAGCGCACCCCGAGAAAAGGGAATATCTTTTCAATATAATTCCCGGCTTCCAGATAGTTCCTGCCAAAGCGGGACAGGTCTTTTACAATCACGCAGTTGATGTCCCCTAAACGTACATCCTGCATCAGGCGTTTAAACCCATCCCTGTTAAAGTTAGTACCAGTCTTGCCAAGGTCGGTATAACAGCCTGCCACTTCTATCCGGTCATTATTGCTGTGGTTCCACTCATCCACAAACTTCTTGGCAATCTCTATCTGTACCTCAATGGATTCGTTCTTTCTTTCGTCCATGTCTGCGGAAAGCCTTGCATAGATACCGGCCTTAAAGCATCCCGCCTTTGATCCGGCACTGCCGACTGATAATGTCTCCGCACCCGTCCCCGCAGGATGCCTTTTTGATGTCCTCCCCATGCTCATGCCCCCCTTTCCCTGCTGCTCCCCTGTACGGAAAGCGAGGCAGCATATTCCTGCATGATCTGGTACTCATCCTGGAAGTAAAATTCTATCTCTATCCTCCTGCCCTCATACACGTCAATGCGCTTCACCAGGCTTGTTAAGGTGTGGCGGTCGATCTCATCCAGCTTTAAGGAGTCCCGGAATTTAGCCAGCCTCCCGGCGCTGGCTACCCCGTCCTGGAGCATCTTCTTTATCAGCCCCTGCTGCTGTTCCTGCGCTCTTGACACTTCTTCCGCTTTTCTCTGGAATTCCCTGTGCAGGCGCTCAAATTCCTCTTTTGTCACCACATTCTGCGCAAGGTCCTCATAGAGCCCCGCACACAGGCCGTAATACTTATCCTGTTCCTGCTTCAGCCGCGCCAATTCCCTCTGGCACCCTGCAACGGCTTCCATGTTCGTTTCCTTTTCCCTTGCCAGTTCAAAGAGTTTCTGCTGCGCCAGGAAATCATTGGCATACCGGCGCACCGCAGTCCCCACAAGCTCCTTCAGCACGTTTTCCTCTATGCTGTGGCGGCTGCATCTCTCGCACCGGTTCTTCGTGGAGCAGATATAGTATACCCTGCTGGAACCCTTATACTTTACAGTGCGTCGTATCATCTGTTCCCCACAGTCTCCGCAGAATAGGAGCCCCATGAACGGGCTCACGCTCCTGCTCTCTGGGCTGATGCGTCCGTCCGTTTTGAGCAGGTTCTGCACTGTTTCAAAATCACTTTCCGAAATGACTGCTTCATGGGTATTCTCCACACGCACCCATTCTTCCCTGGGCTTCCCAATGCTCTTTTTCACCTTATAATTGATCTTCTCCGTCTTGCCCTGGAGCAGATGGCCCAGGTAGACTTCATCGGTCAGTATCCGCTTTACGGATGAACTGCCCCACTGTGAGCCGGAGCCGCCCGCAAACCCGCCCCGATAATTGAGCCCCAGGAACCTCTTGTATTCGCTGGGGGACAGGATGTGCAGCTCATTCAGCCTTTTTGCAATGGCCGAGACCGCCATTCCCTCGATCTTCCACCGGAATATGCTGCGGACAATCTCCGCAGCATATTCATCCACCACCAACTTGTTCCTGTCCTCTGCGGACTTGCGATAGCCATATACCGCAAAGGGTGATAAGCACTCCCCGCTCTTACGCTTCACGGCAAGCTGGCTCTTTACCTTGGTGGAAATATCCCGGCAGTAGGAATCATTGATGAAGTTCTTCACCGGGAGTACGATTTGGCGCTCCCCCATGTCTGCGGATAAGCTGTCGTAATGGTCCGTAAGCGCGATAAAGCGCACCCCAAGAACCGGGAATATCTTTTCCAGATACCTCCCAACTTCTATATAATCGCGTCCGAAACGGGACAGGTCTTTTACGACCACGCAGTTCACCCTGCCCGCTTCTATATCCTCCATCATCCTTTTAAATTCCGGCCTGTTGAAATTGCTGCCTGAAAAGCCGTCATCCACATAGCTGTCATAGAGTTCCATATCTTCCTGCCCGTTTAAAAATGAACGGATCAGCTCCCTCTGGCTGCCTATGCTGTTGCTTTCGGCCTTAGATGCACCATGATCCCCCTGCTCCGCTTTGATGCTGTCATCCCTGGAAAGACGGAGATACATGGCCGCAAAGAATTTAGTCTGTTCTTTCATGTTATCACTCCTGACTTTTTTTGTTAGGGAGAAGCCGAAGGCTTTCCTTTTCCCAAAAATCAGGAGTCCCGCTGATTTGTCCTGATATTAGGTTAGCATAGATTGGCTCATCTTTCAATCCTAAATATGAATTTCCGATAATCTCTGCAGGTATTCCGCCATTTTTTCATCTATGCTGGCTCCATTTTTCTGGAACCTGACTTTTACAACATATTCGCCGATCCTGTTGACATATACATTGTTTGCCTGCCTTGCAAAAGCATCCAGCTTTTTAGGCACAGGCAGGGATGTATCAATCTCAATATCCCGCAGGTCGGTCAAAGTTGAAATATCCACCGTGCGCACATCAACGGCCTCCATTTCTTCAAGTCTTTCCCTTGTCAGTTCCAAAGGCTTCTCTCCTTTCCGGGCAGCATGGAACTGCTGCTACTTAAATCTATTCACCTGCCGGATTGTCCTATGACCTTCAATGCCTGCTTCTCTGTCACTCCATTTCCTTCAAACATACCCCAGCCCTGGCAACCGCAACTCCGGTCAATAAAAATATAATAAACGGGGCGCCTGTTACAGCGCCCGCCATAATCAACACAATTTTCATTTCTGTTCCTGCTCCTTATCCATAAAGTAGCTATCCGCCTTCTTCCTCATGATAAAATCTGCCACGTCCCCAAGCCTGTCCGTCACCGGCATGGAGGGCAGTGTATTCAGAATTTCCGCCCTGTACCGCCCCCGCAGGGATGCCCTGTTGTCCAGAATAGAGAATACCGCCGTATCTTCCTCCCTGCGGATGCCACGGCCAACCCACTGCCTGAGTTTGATCAGCATCTCTGGGATGATAATGTCCCTGCGGTATAAGTCAAAGTCCTCATACAAAGTTCTCTGGTATTCCATAACCGGATCCGGCACCGGAAAAGGAAGTTTGACAATAATCAGGCAGGAAAGAATGTCCCCGGCCAGGTCAATCCCCTCCCCTGCGCTGTCACTGGCAAACAATACACCGTTCCCGCTCCTGCGGAAACTCCTTATCACATCCAGCCTGCCCCTGCCCATAAGAAACAGCGGATAAGCGGTAAGCCGGTCTTTCAGCCCATAATAAACTCTTTCCATAAGCCAGTAGGATGTAAAAAGAATAAGGGTATGCCCATGGGCCGCCGATACGATCCGCAGGATCTCTTCCATGACCGCCCGTATATAGCGCTCATCCCTGATATTGGGAAACGGCATCCGCTCCGGTATGTAAATAAGCCCATTGTTCTGAAAGTCAAAGGGTGACGGTTTGCTGGTCTCCTGGATCCTTGCCGCCGCTGCGGACGCAAGCCCTGTCATCTTCTTAAAATGGGTAAAATCACCTCTGACGGACATAGTGCCGGATGTGATAATGGCCGGTATGGGCCTGCTCCAAAGATCCCTATATAAAATCTGTTCCAGCTCCATGGGGACTGCACACAGGGCAAGTCTGCCGTTCTCCCCTTTTTCCATCCAGCAGATAAACTTACCGCTGTCTAAGAATACCGCCAGCTTGTCCGTCAGATCATGACAGCGCCTTTTCAGCCCCTGGGCCCGCATTTCCTGTCCGCCGTTTTTCTGGTAAACAAAAGGGAGCTTTTCTAATGCCTCCGCCATATGTTTCATATATCTTCTTTCCACCGGGCCAATCATAATCTCCGTCCTGTTCTCTTCCCGGATATGGCTGCCAGAAAGCTCTCCCGCCAGCCTGTCAAATATCTGCCGGTTACATTCCGTGATCCTGCCCTGTAACACCGCCAGTTCATCCATCCCGGTCATTCTCACGTTTACTGCGCCCAGCCTCACAATCCGTTCCGCCTCCTGCTCGTCCCATGCTGTGCTATACATCTGTCTGGCGGCATCCAGCAGTTTGTGAGCCTCGTCCAGCACAATGGCCCCATATGCCGGGAAAAGCGGCCTTTTCCCCTGTTTCCGCCCGATTAAATCAGCCAGCACATAATTGTGGTTGGTGATCTGGAAGTCGAACTTTTCCGTCATGCACCGCTTCTGAAAATTCATAAATCGGCATAAAACCAGATAAGGACATGATCTGCTGCAACGCAGCACATTGATCCTTGCTTTCACATATGGCGTCAGCGCCGTATCGTCCAGGTCAATCCGGCTGTCCTCCACTCCCTGCAGCTTTGCCAATTCCAAAAGCAGCCCCGCATCCGCCTC
>DPJQ01000248.1 GCA_003542935.1 Lachnospiraceae bacterium
TCAATGCCGCAGGCGCAGAACTATGTATTTTCATGACTACAATACGAAATGAAAAAACTATTCATAGAATATCCATTCATGCGTTTGCCCTTCTCTACAATATGACGGAAATCCCGCCCAGAAGCAAAAGATGCAGGGGATAAAACAGGTAATAGGCATATCCGGGAATTTTATTTTTCCGCACCTCATTATAGCACCAGATGCCGTAAAACGCCAAAGGGCCCGTCACATAGAGCAGGCTGATGAGGATGCCCAGTATGGTCTTCCATGTATTTTTCCCATAGAGCAGATAAAAAACAGCCGTCAGCAGCACGACGCAGAGTCCGCAATTCGCCCGCAGCAGGGATACCCAGAACACCCCGCTGCCCACTATCAGAAGCCGCAGCAGGATTCCCGCAGCTCCCTTTTTCTCCTGCACCATCCGCAGGAAGTAGAGCATCAGCAGGCTGACTGCCATGGAAAAGAGCGCGTTCTGCCCGGACAGATCCCACAGCTTTCCGTACACGGCCAGATCATAGACGGCCTCGCTCAGGACGGCAAAGGCGAGCAGACGGATGAAATAACACTTGTAATTGGATGTACGCAGGAAGCCCTCCACAAGGAGAAAAGAGAAGATCGGAACCGCCATGCCGCCTAAGAGCTGCAGCACGGAAGCGATTCCCGCCAGCATCATCAGACGGGAGTCCTCCCCCATTGCCAAAGACAGGCTCTCCTGTGTATAGGCGTCAATGTGAATCAGTCCGTTTTCCAAAACGGCGATCCCTATTGTCTGCATCAGCATCATGATACAGGCAAAATTTTTCAGGCCGTCCGCAGAAATATCCGGCGTATGCCAGACAACCGTTCTTCTCTTGTTCATCGCAATTCCTCCTGCCGTTTCCTTTTTTTCTCCATCAAGACCTTTTGGCACCCTAAACCCATCAGGTCATTTTATGTCATCCATTAAAATCCCGGATAACCTGCAACGCGGGAAGGGCATTGCCCTCATAGTCAAAAAGCGCCTGATTCGCCCATTCGTTGCCGCCCGGCCCTTTTTCCTGCATATAGGCGATGGCGGCCTGGCTGGCCCATCCGCTCCCCGGCACCGGAAGCCAGGCAGGCTCCCAATAGCAGAAGCCCCGTCCCCGCCCTTTCGGCACCTGGCTTATGATCTCCATGATCTCTTTCATAAACCGGCTCTGCCCCTGGGGCGTCATGGGAAAGGGCACCGCTGCGGCCAGAGCCGGTCTGGCCGCCATCCCTTTCCGCATCCCCTCAGGAAGCTTTTCATACCGCCCGTAATCTTCCATGGTGTAAGCCGTGGATACTTCCGTCAGGATAAGATCTTTTTCATACCGGACAGCGATATCATCCATATTGTGCCGCAGCATTTCCGGCGTCCCGTGCCAGAACGGATAATAGGAGAGCCCGATACAGTCAAACGCTTCCCCGCCGCTGTCCAGATAATGATCGAACCAGTCCCGATACAGCGCATTGTTGCCGCCGTTGTCCAGATGAATCATCACCTCCGTCTCCGGCGACACCTTCCGCACGGCCCGGATCCCGGCGCCGATGAGGCGGGCGATATTCTCATAATCGGGCACCTTGCCAAAGGGCCAGAGCAGACCGTTGGAAACCTCGTTTCCGACGGACACGATACGGGGCGTGAGGCTTTCCCGCTTGCAGCGTCCCATCACCCGCTCCGTATATTCATATACGGCCCGTTCCAGCTCCGGCATATCCATCTTTTGCCAGTCCTTCGGCAGCGTCTGCTTTCCCGGATCCGTCCAGCAGTCGCTGTAGTGAAAATCCAGCATCCAGCCAATCCCCTTTTCCTTCGCCCGTCCGGCAAGGGTCAACGTGGTCTCCATATCGCCTCCCCCTGCCCCGTAAGAGCTTCCGTCCTCCGCAAAGGGGTCATTCCACAGGCGCAGACGCACCATATTCATGCCATAGCCTTTCAAAATGTCCATGGCGTCTCCTCTGACACCATTGTCATAAAATCTCCCGCCGCATCTCTCCACTTCCAGGAGGGATGACAGATCCATTCCTTTGATCCACTGCTTCATCTGCTGCCTCTTACCGCTCAAAGTTTTCGAAATCTTCCATGGCAAACCGCTTTCTCATATCCCGATACCGAAAGCGGGCCATCTGATTTTTGGCCAGTACATCCTCTTCCGTACCGGTGTACTGGCACCGGATACAATAATACTCTTTCCTTTCTTTATCATAAAACATATCCAGGTCCAGGTCACGCATAAAACAGGACGGACAGCGGTAATTTAATTTGCCTTTTCCAGACTGAGCCATGTTGTGAAGACCTCCTTCTCCTTTAATTTCCCGTTGTAGCCCAGGGTAAACATGGGACTGAAAGCATAGCCTTCTTTGAAGTATCCTTCTTTTTCACGCCCCCGACAGGTCAGAGAGACCACCGTTTCCACGGGCGGCAGCTGGCAGCTCACTTTGTCCGCCTGCGGCAGGACATATTCCCGGCACTTGTATTCGTAGGACATTTCCTTCCTCTCCCCGCCCTTTTCGGCACAGAGCACGAGACTGCTCATATCCTCCGTGTATTCCGTAGTACCGTAGCATGCCACCATGTATTCATTGATGGCCACATCCGCCGTGGGATCGCTCATGGAAAGCACCTTTCTGTCCGTCCGTATTACGCCCGAGCCTTCCTCAAAGGTCAGCACCGTCTGCAGCGTCACCGTCAGATCGGAAAATACGATGTCCACCGGATCCAGCGTCAGTATCCGCCGCTTCCCCTCCTGAGAAAAATGGGCCTTTGTACGGCACAGGCACAGATCCACTTCCTC
>DPJQ01000162.1 GCA_003542935.1 Lachnospiraceae bacterium
TCCGTGATAAACCGCTGCGCCCCCCTATGCAGCAAGAAAGGGGCGCGAAGGCAGGCGCGGGGGCCGAACCCGCGGCGGGCCGAAACCGGAGGGGCAAAAAAAGCCCGCATGGCCGATCCTGCCGGATTTCCCGTCAGCCTTTCCGGCCTCTCATATGCCAGTCCCACAGGTCTGTGACTGCCTCTACGGTCTCCCATCCTCCCGCGGCAAATACCAGGAACAGGACCAGCCTGCCCCACAGCGGTGCGCCCTCATAAGCCAGGGACTGGCCCAGCAGGCCGCAAAGGATGCCGATGGCCAGTTCCTGTACATCCATGCCTTTCATGCCTGGGCGCCCCGATTGTTGGCGCGTTTGATGACGTCCACGGTGGTCCATGCCTTTCATGCCTGGGCGCCCCCCTGCAGGACATCCTTCACCCCTTCTGCATCCATGGCCCACATCTCCCAGGTATGGGCCATGTTTTCCAAGTCCCGCCGTAACTCCGCCAATCCTGTCCTTTCCGCCTCCCTCTTCATATCCTCTGCCCGTTTATGGTACTCTACAGCTATACAGTCAGCTGCCTCACACAGCAGGTCTGCCTGCCTGTCCGTGATCTCGATCTGTCTTCTCATCCGTTTCTCCTTTCTGTATCCGGCGCATACGCCCGGAACGTCTTATTTGGGCCCGACCAGGCTGTTCTCAAGTTTTAAAAAGGTTTCCCTGATGCTGCCGCCGACATGCAGGGCATACTTTTGGGCACTGTCCCCCAGCTTCCGGAACGCCTCCGCCTTTTCAGAGCAGAAATCCTCCAGGGCTTTCCTTCTGGCCTGCATCCTAATCTTTGTGTGCAACTCCTCATATTCTTTTTTCTTTCTGCCCCAGTCCTTCTCCAGATCCACCAGACATTCCAGATATTCCTGGCAGTCCGGGACCTCCATCTCTTCCTTAAGGTCATCCACCATCGTCTGGCAGTGGTTGGCCTGGCTTATAAGCGCCGTAGCCAAAAGCTCTAAATCCTTGTCGGAAAATTTTAATATTATACCCATCACGTCCTCCTTCTTTGCCCGTCCGGGGCACACACCTGGGGGCGGGTATGGCTGAAAAAAGTAACACAGTTGAGGGAGATATGTATCAATATGAAACCAGGATAATGTTCAGGAGGTTATTACCCTGCCCGCCCCCATGTGTGCGCCCCGGATGGCCTTATATCCATACGGTCATACCACCATATCCGGCGGCACCTCGACCATCTCATGCTCCGCAAACCGCCTCGCATTGATGAAATACCTGTACTTCCCGCTGCGCAGCAGTACGGCGTACCCCCACGGATATACCCCCTGCTTAAGCCCGTCCTCAATGGTGGTACAGGCGCGCCGCATCAGCTTTGCCGCATCCTTCACCTGCAGCTCCGGGATGTAGCAGCCCCTCCTGGCCATCTCTGCCAGAGGGTCTGTCTGGATAAAATACCCCGGATCCAGCCCCAGCGATACGGCCATGGCCCGCTGCTTATCCTCCGGCGGGGTGTTCCGGCCGGAAAGGTACTGGCAGACCGACCCTTTGCTGCACCCGGTCATCCCGACAACCTGCGCCTGGTTCAATCCCAGGTCATGCATGGCCTTTTTTAGTTTCTCTGCAAATGTCATCTATTACCGTCCTCCCATTTGCGCCCGCGCAAATATAATTCAGAAATCAGATCCTATCCTGGAACACACCAGATCTGCCAGGGCCTTTGTCATCTCAGCAACTTCATGGTTGCTGTCGCCCTTGCTGGTGTCCTCCAGCTTCGCCTGGATCCATGTGCAGATGCACTCGATCGTCTTATCTACGTTTTTCATTCCTTTGTCAACCCCTTTCTACTGCCGGTCCATCGACTTCAAAACCTACCGGATACCTCATTGACTTCCTGTCTTGCTCCCTTTATCCTGTACTTACAGGCCACCCCCATGGCCGAGTACGGAAGAAAGGAGGGCGCGTCTTATGGATAAAAGATCTATCCATGATCTGGCTGTTGCTTACGCACAAGCGAAGCTCATCAAGAATCAAAACAATGCTGGATATGACCTGGGTCATACGAGCGAGGAGATCCGGTCATTCCTTGAGGCTTATCATTTTGCATCACTCCATATCCCTGAAGAAGATAAGGATATCGATCTGAGCAGACTCTGCTAAATCTCCCGCCTCTTGGATACCTTTTGCAGTACATCGACTGTATCCAAGAGGATCTTTTCTGCCTTTTCAAAAGTAATCCCTGGCTCTTTCTTTCTAAGAAGATCGACGATATCTTGTGCTATCTGGTTTTTGCGCTCCATATGTTCCCTTATCTCTTTAGCCATCTGTTCTTTGCCCATCTCCCTCACCTCCTCTCTGATTTGTTTTTGACATTGCTTATTTATTCCACTACATTTTTTTCATCGCATCTAAACATTTCTTCAATGCTTAGATTAGGGTTTACAATCCTTCTAATAGTTACTGCTTCCGGCCACGTAAAGTCCGTTTCACCATTCAACTTATTTCGTATGGTCTTTTCCGAGACACCTATTTGCTTAGCAAGCATAGGTACTGAAATATGTGCTTTAACCATTTCTCCGCGAAGAAAGCTATACATTCCATCCTCCTTTTCTATCCGTTAACGGTTATTTTTAATGTATCATATCACCGTTAACGGTATATGTCAATATTTTTTTACCGTTAACGGAAAATTTTTATTGACTACGCTGATATTATGCGGTAAAATCTTTTCATAAACAGGAGGCGCCACCCATGGGATTAGAAAAAATTGCATTATATAAAAAGAAACTAAATATGACTACCGAAGAATTGTCTACACGATCTGGTGTTCCTATAGGTACTTTAAATAAAATACTTAGCGGCGCTACCAAAGATCCTAAATTAGAAACATTGAAATCAATCTCAAAAGTATTAGGTCTATCATTAAATGATTTTGACGATAATGACTTTGAATCACATACCCTCGCCGCTCATTTTGACGGCAATGAATATACCGAAGACGAACTAAACGAAATCCGTCAATTTGCGGAGTTCGTAAAAAATCGACGTAAATCCTAATATTCATACAATATTTGTCAAAATATAATAACCATATTCTCTACAAATGCCAAGAATTTGCAGATGATTTTCAGAGGTACTTTACATGACAGATTATGAACTTTTAGAGGCCGAGGCTGTTAATAATAACATTGACGTAGTCCAATATGACTTTCAAAGTCCCCGAATCAAAGGACTATACTGCGACGGAGTGATCAGTATATCGCCTCATCTTAGCAATGTAGAAAAAGCCGATGTCCTAGCCGAAGAATTAGGCCATTACTATACTTCCTGCGGAAATATTCTTGATCCTAATAATGTATCCTGCCGAAAACAGGAGCAAAAAGCGAGACTGTGGGCTTACGACCGACGAATCGGACTTAGTGGAATCATTCGAGCCTACGAACACGGCTGTCAATCTTTTCACGAGACAGCGGACTACTTAGAAGTCACGGAAGAATTTCTGTCCGAGGCAATCAAAAAGTATCAAGCAAAATACGGCCTTTGGGTTCAGCATGACGAATATGTCATTTCTTTTGCTGACGGAGTTCAGGTTGGAAAAATGATATGAGATTGTTTAAACCGCTAAAGCGTTTTAAAAATACGAAAGAAATGAGGAAAAAACGATTTTTCCAGCTCTTGCATCCTGATCCCTCTTATAACAAAACCGGTCAAAACAAATAGTAAAGAATATCAAAATGCTTTTAAAAATGCGCATGAAATTCTTTCCATACTGGACGTGATCACCCATAACAAATGAGATAAAACTGTATCCCAAAGAATAGGAGAAGACATGAAAAAAGTTTTCAAACTCTTACTACTTTTAATCTGTGTTGCAACGTCAGTTCCGGCTACTACTGTTTTATCCCGGGCATCCAGCATTGCCCTAAACAAAACTAATGTTATTCTTTCCCCCAAGCAGACCTGCCAGTTAAAAATAATCGGCTCAAAAAAGAAAATCAAGTGGATTACATCCAAAAAGAAGGTCGCCTCGATTTCTGATGCTGGGAAGATTACTGCGAAATCTACTGGATCAGCCACCATTACTGCCAAAATCGGTAAAAAGAAATATACTTGTAAAGTGAAAGTCATGACTTCAACAGCTATACTTAAAAAACTCACTGACGCATACAACTGGCATTGCGAAGATATCTGGAATAAAGGCTTTTGTGATATTTATCACTATATCGAAGATGGCAGCGACTCCCTTGGAAAGAAAATGAACATAGAAAAGACTCTTACAAAGCTTAGATCCGCGCTCAAGAAAAAGACCGCATGGAATAAGTTTGTCACTTCCGTACAGGGAAACAAATACAAAAAATACAAAGCCACATGGAAAAAACTATATAAAGAAACTGTATTCCTTGAAAAATGCCTAAGAGCAGGTACAC
>DPJQ01000153.1 GCA_003542935.1 Lachnospiraceae bacterium
TTAATGAGCAGACACTAAATAATTTTACACCGATTTTACAATACCACGATATTGGAATTGACATTCCTCCCGTATGATAGGCCTGTAAACAAAATACAGACAACAAAGGAGAATGTGAAAATGAAAAATGTAAAAAAATATTTAGCCCTTGCGATTTCAGGCGCGGCCATGGTATCGGCGTTGGCAGGATGCGGCGGCACGGGCAGCAGCAGTACAAGTGATGCCCATGCATCCGGTCAGGGCGTGGAGTCTGCCACTGCCGGACAGGACACGGGATCTGCCGCCGACGGCGGATTCGGTGATTTCGACATCGCAAAGGAAATCGGCGTACTCACCCGTGAGGACGGATCCGGAACCCGCGGCGCTTTTATTGAGCTGTTCGGTATTGAGCAGGAGAACGAGGCGGGAGAGAAGGTAGACAATACCACGGAGACTGCCGCTGTCACAAATTCCACTTCCGTCATGATGACGACGGTGGCCGGGGATCCCTACGCGATCGGCTATATTTCCCTCGGCTCCATGAACGATACCGTAAAAGCGGTTTCCATCGACGGCGTGGACGCCACGGCCGGGAATATTGAAAATGATACATACAAGATCGCCCGTCCCTTTAATATTGCCACAAAGGAAGGGCTGAGCGACGCGGCACAGGATTTTATTGATTTTATTATGAGTGCGGACGGCCAGGCCGTGATCGAGGAGAACGGATACATCGCCGTATCGGACGCGGAGGCTTACAGCGGCAAAATGGATACCGGGAAAATCGTGGTGGCCGGTTCCAGCTCAGTGACTCCGGTTATGGAAAAGCTGAAAGAGGCTTACACCGCCAAAAATTCCGGTGTAACCATTGAAATCCAGCAGAGCGACTCCTCCACGGGTATGGCGGATGCCATCGACGGAACCTGCGATATCGGTATGGCGTCCCGCGAGCTGAAAGATTCAGAGACGGAGAAGGGGCTGACCGCCACCGTGATCGCCATGGACGGCATAGCGGTGATCGTCAATAATGACTGTCCTTTAAACGGACTGACCAGCGATCAGGTCAAGGATATTTTTACAGGGAACACCGTAAACTGGAGCGATGTATTGCAGTAAGATTCCGCCCCGCTCCCTGTAAAGGAGTATATATATGAGAAATATCAGAGAAAAAGCAATGAAATGCCTTTTTTTCCTGGCGGCCTGCGTATCGGTGGCGGCGGTGGTCCTGATCTGCGCCTTTCTGTTTGCCAACGGCATTCCCGCTATCCGGGAGATCGGCCCTCTTAAATTTCTGCTGGGAACCACATGGAAGCCCGCCAATGGCCTGTACGGAAATTTACCGATGATCATCGGCTCCCTCTATGTAACCGCCGGGGCGCTGGTGATCGGCGTGCCGGTGGGTATTCTGACCGCGGTGTTTATGGCTCGGTTCTGTCCCGGGCAGATCTACCGGCCGATCAAGTCCGCCGTCAATCTGATGGCCGGTATCCCGTCCGTCGTATACGGCTTTTTCGGCCTGGTAGTCCTGGTTCCTCTGGTGAGGGACACTGTCGGCGGGCGCGGCATGAGCGTGCTGACAGCCTCCGTGCTGCTGGGGCTGATGATCCTGCCCACCGTCATCAGCGTATCGGAGACCTCTATCCGGGCCGTTCCCCAGAGCTACTATGAGGGCGGGCTGGCCCTCGGCGCATCCCATGAGAGGAGCGTATTTTACACGGTTCTTCCCGCCGCGAAAAGCGGCATCTTCGCCGGCGTCGTCCTGGGGATCGGACGGGCGGTCGGGGAAACCATGGCGGTCATGATGGTCGCCGGAAACCAGGCAGTCATCCCTGAGAGCATTACTGCCGGCGTGCGGACGCTGACCGCCAACATTGTACTGGAGATGGGCTATTCCACCGATCTGCACAGGGAAGCGTTGATCGGTACGGCTGTGATCCTGTTTGTATTTATCCTGATTATAAACGTGTCCCTGTCTCTATTTATACCCGCGAGCACAAAAATTTTCCAGATCCATTGGCGCTCGCGGGCATATACGGGCAATAACGCTGGCAAATCACAAAAATCGCGAGTATAAAAGGAAGGTGCGGTAAATGACAGAAAAACTGAAACAAAAATGGCGCACCTGCAGACGGGATCCAAAATCGTTTTTCCTGTTTCTGGCGGTGCATCTGGCGGCATGTTTTACCATGCTCGCCCTGCTGTTTATCATTATATATATTCTTGTGAAGGGAATCCCCCACCTGACACCGGAGCTTTTCAGTCCGAAATATACTTCTGAAAATGTATCGCTGCTTCCCGCGCTGGTCAATACTTTGTTTATGACGGTGCTGTCCCTCCTGTTTGCGGTTCCCGTGGGGGTAGGGGCAGCCATCTATCTGGCGGAGTACGCACAGCGCGGAAACCGGTGGGTGGGGCTGGTGGGAGTGACAGCGGAGACCCTGTCCGGTATCCCGTCTATCGTGTACGGACTGTTCGGCTCCCTGTTTTTCGTAAAATATCTCGGCTTCGGCCTGTCGCTGCTGTCAGGGGCCCTGACCTTGAGCATCATGATTCTGCCCCTGATCATGCGGACAACGGAGGAGGCGCTGAAATCAGTGCCGGACAGCTATCGGGAGGGCAGCTTTGGATTGGGCGCCGGAAAGCTCCGAACCGTATTTGCCATCGTCCTGCCCTGTGCCGTCCCGGGCATTCTCTCCGGTGTCGTGCTGGGAGTGGGGCGGATCGTCGGGGAATCGGCGGCCCTGATTTTTACCGCCGGAACTGTTGCGGAGATAGCCTCCGGGATCTTTTCCTCCGCGCGGACATTGTCCGTACACATGTACGCGATCTCGGGCGAGGGCCTCTACATCGACCAGACTTACGCGACGGCCGTCGTACTGCTGGCAGTCGTGATTTTTATCAATGCGCTTTCCGGCTACGCGGCGAAAAAAATAGGGGGTGAACAAAACGATGAATAAAATCAAGGTCGAGAACCTGGACTTGTTTTACAACAATTTTCAGGCGCTGAAAACCATCAGCCTGCAGATTCATTCAAACGAGATTACCGCCCTGATCGGCCCTTCCGGCTGCGGGAAATCCACTCTGCTGAAAAGCCTGAACCGCATGAATGATCTGATCGAGGGCTGTCGGATAGAGGGCAATATTCTCCTGGACGGAGAGGATATCAACGGGAACATGGACGTCAATCTGCTCCGCAAACGCGTCGGGATGGTTTTCCAGAAACCGAACCCGTTTCCCATGAGCATTTATGACAATATCGCTTTCGGGCCGAGGACCCATGGCGTCCGCTCCAAAGCGGCGCTGGACGAGATCGTGGAGCGCTCCCTGAAAGGGGCCGCCATCTGGGACGAGGTAAAAGACCGGCTGAAAAAATCCGCCCTGGGCCTGTCGGGAGGACAGCAGCAGCGTCTGTGTATTGCCCGCGCACTGGCTGTGGAGCCGGAGGTCTTGCTGATGGATGAGCCCACCAGTGCCCTGGATCCGGTCTCCACGGCAAAGGTGGAGGAGCTTGCGGCCGAACTGAAGAAAAAATATTGCCTGGTCATCGTGACACACAATATGCAGCAGGCTGTCCGTATTTCTGACAAGACAGCCTTTTTCCTGTTGGGGGAGCTGGTGGAATTCGGAGAAACAGAAAAACTGTTTTCCATGCCGCAGGATAAGCGGACGGAAGACTATATTACAGGGAGGTTTGGATAATGCGTCCGGAATTTGACGAACAGTTGGACTTACTGAATAAAGAGCTAATCACGATGGGGGCTCTCTGTGAGAATGCCATCGCGATGTCTGCGAAAGCCCTCACCGGGGGGGATTCGAAGCTGGCCGGAGACGTCCCCGGCCTGTCCGTCCGGATCGACCATAAAGAGCGGGAGATCGAGACCATGTGCCTGAAGCTGCTCCTGCAGCAGCAGCCGGTGGCGAAGGATCTGAGGGTCATTTCCTCCGCCCTGAAAATGGTGACGGATATGGCGCGGATCGGGGATCAGTCTGCCGATATCGCGGAGATTATCACCCTGGCCAATATCCATTCCGACAGTGACACGCAGGTGATCCATGATATGTCGGTGGCCGTTATCAAAATGGTGACGGACAGTCTGGACGCTTTCGTGAAAAAAGACAGACGGCTGGCAAAGGCCGTGATCGACTATGACGATGTGGTGGATGCCTTTTTTGACCAGGTGAAAAAAATGCTGATCGAACTTTTGGGCCAGCCGGAGGCGGACGGCGAGTATGCCATTGATCTTTTAATGATCGCGAAATATTTTGAACGG
>DPJQ01000285.1:0-754 GCA_003542935.1 Lachnospiraceae bacterium
ATTATATTATAGTATATTAAATAGTAAATAAAGGAAGACAGCATATTTGCAGTCAGAATATTTACAGAAACTGCCCTGCGGAGAAGAAAACTTTTTAATGTGTTTTAACTAAATTTCATAAAAATCAGGAGGATAAGAAATGGAGAGAGAAAAGTCAAGGCGGACGGGACGGTCGATAGTTTCCCTGTGTTTGGCGCTGGTGCTGTTGCTGACGTCGGGAATTTTTCCTGTCAGGGCAGAGACACCGGCGATCAGGGATCCGCGGATTGCAGAGGACGCAAATATGAAGGCGGGGCTCAAAGCGACCTGGGACTGTGTATGGTTTGGCAGTTACCCCCAGAGTGAGGTGACCGCTGCGGACGGGGAGATCTATACAAAACTGCAAAATGCAGGAGGGTGGGATGCCAATGCAGATGTTGTCATAGACGGGGTGAAATACAGGAGAAAAAGGAAAAACGACGCGCTGGCGGTCTCGGAGAGCGGAGACCCCTATGCCTGGCCGGATGCCTATACATATCATTATTTCAGGTATGAGCCGATTAAGTGGCGGGTGCTCGAGACCAACGGTAATTATCTCCTTCTTTCCGACAGGAGTCTGGATGCCAGGAGAGCGGAGGAAAGCACCGACCGCTCTTTCGGCTGGGATACATGCACGGTGAGGAGCTGGCTAAACGGCTATGATGCCGGCATGAACAGGTACAAGCGGGACTATACAAAGAATAATTTTATAGACAGCGCTTTTTCCGCGGAGGAA
>DPJQ01000285.1:1067-8952 GCA_003542935.1 Lachnospiraceae bacterium
GACAGCGCTTTTTCCGCGGAGGAAAAAACGGCGATTGTTGCGGCTTCGATTTCCAGTAACGGAATCGACTGTAAAAATAATTCCGTCTCCCTCCGGGGGCCTTTTGATACGCAGGATCAGGTATTTTTCCTGTCTCCCTCCGATGTCTATGACGGAGACCGCCCGGTCGTGTACGGTTTCCATGCAGAGACTACCGAGGACGAGGGACGCATCGTTTTGCCGACGACCTATGCCCTTGCCATGGGCGCCGCGACGACCAGATACTGGTACCTCAGGAGCGTGGGCTGGTTTGGGTCGGCCTGGGAGGGATATCCCGTGCTGGATGCCATGGGGGCAGACGGAAGAAAGAGGACTATAAAGACGGGGGAAGTGATGGGCGTCAGGCCGGCATTGTATCTGAATTCTTTCGCCCTGGAGCGCTACAGCTATGCGGGAACGGTCTGCTCAGACGGCACAGTGGATGAAAAAAATGTTCCTATGGTAACACCGCAGCCGCCTGCAAATAACGGCACGGATGATAAGAGCACAAAGGATGACAATACAAACGGCCAGCCCGGCACCCAGAAACAGAATCCTTCTTTTGCGTATACAAAGACCTATAATAAAACGTTAGGGGATAAACCCTTTGCGCTGGAGTCAAGGCTGAAAACAGGGGACGGATCCTTATCCTACAAAAGTTCCGACCCGAAAGTGGCTTCCATCAGCAGTGAGGGAAAGGTGACGATCAGGGGGACGGGTATCTGTACGATCACGATCAGCGCGAGCGAGACTGCGAATTACAACGGACGGAGTGTCAAAGCCACCATACAGGTGAGTCCGAAAAAAGCGGTTCTCAAAACGCTAAAGCCGGGCAAAAAGCAGCTGAAAGTTACCTGGAAGAAAGATACAGGGGCGGACGGCTACCAGATTCAGTATTCAACCGACAAAAAGTTCAAAAAGAAAACGGCCGTGGCCGTCGGGAAAAACAAGACGACATCCCGCACAATTAAAAAACTGACAAAAGGAAAACGATATTATGTGAGGATGCGTTCTTATAAAAAAGCGAAATTAAACGGGAAAAGCAAAACGCTCTACGGAGCATGGTCAAAGGTTCAGTTCAGTAAAAAGATCAAATAGCAGGAGCGTTTTTTTAAACATGCTCCGGAGAGAGATTATAATTTGGAGAGGGTAGAATATGAAAAAAAGAGAAAAGCTTCAGGTCACTTTAGCGTTTCTGGTTTTTATGATGTTCCCGCTTTTGACGTGTGTAACCGTAAAAGCGGATGACTGGGTTGAGGTAGGGGCGAGTATCACGCTGACAGACAACAATATGACAAACGGGACAGGATACAGCAAAACCTGGGCCAGCGGCGACACTTCCATAGCGTCAACGGAATCGAATGGGGGGAATACCTGCCGTGTCACCGGCAGGAGGCCGGGAAAGGTGACCATTACGTGTTATACGCATTCATGGGTAACAAGGCGGGAATGGGTTAGAACAGGTGCCTATGCAAGTCAGGGTGAATGGAGAGAGGTAAAGCATGATGATTTTACAACGAGTTATCATTATGTGGAAGTCCGCCAGGGGCTGACAGGGATTACGCTGTCCAGTACCAGCCTCACCATTCCTGTCGGCGGTACGGATACGCTTACGGTCACTCCGGTTCCGGCAAATGCCAGCATTACGGACAAAAGCTATTCCAGCTCCAAGCCCTCCGTGGCCACTGTTCATAATACCAGCGGGAAGATTACGGGGATATCGGCAGGAGTTACCGCCATTACGGTAAAAGTAAACGGTAATCATACAGCCGTATGCGTGGTCACGGTCACGGCCGGGACATCCGGCAGTACGGACAACAGTAATCCGTCCGGTGGTCAAGGTTCGTCGGCCTCAAACGGCGGAACCGGCGGCAAAGGCAATGGCGGGACCGGCGGCAAAGGCAGCGGCGGAAATACCGGCGGCTCTGCCCAGGATTCGGATTGGGACGGCGGCTCTGCCCAGGATTCGGACTGGGACGGCGGTTCCTCCTCAGAAAAAGATACGCAGAAACTGGTGCTGAGTAAAAAAAGCATCACTATGACGCCAGGGAAAACATATCGGCTGACCGCAAAAGTAAACGGAAAGAAAGTAAAACCGAAATACAAATCAGGCGATGCCAAAACAGTATCTGTGGATAAGAACGGAAAACTGTCGGCAAAGGCCTGCGGCACGGTAAAAATCAAGGCGACCTCTTCCGGCGGGGTAAGCGCAGTCTGTACTGTCAAGGTGGTTCCTGACAAGATCAGTACATTGAAAGCTTCCGTAAAGAAGAGGACCGTAACGCTTCGCTGGACAAAGGGAAAGAAAATAAGCGGATACAGGATTTACCGTTCGGAGTCTTCCTCCGGCAAGTTTAAAGTAGTGCAAGAGGTAAAAGCTTCAGCCGGGAAAGCCACATTGAAAAACCACGAAAAAGGCGTGTACTACTATAAAGTATGCAGCTATAAAAAGGTGGACGGCAAGGCATATGTATCGCCTGCCGGCAAAGTCGTCCGCGTGGAGGTAAAATAAACAGATATTGCCGCGTTACATGCGGCAGCGGCTCAAAAAAACTGCAAAAGTGCGCATTTTGCTTCCTGAGCTAAATGGTAGAAAATGATGCTAAATCACAGCTAAGAATCTGTGGTTTAGCATTTTTTATGCGCGGGAAGCCGGCAGAGGCAGCGCTTGCGAAACGGGGGTATCCATGGTAGGATTATGGTAACAATTCGGACGGACTAAGTGACCAGAGCATTTATCCGGGAGGCGGGATTGTAATGGCGGTGGAATTTTGGGAAAGATAAAAGAAAATATGACAGAAAGATTAAGAGATCAGCTGCAGGTTCGGTACATTAAATTGCATTTTCACTTAAATATACTGGAGGATACGCAGCTCCCGCGTAATAAATCATCCGCACTGCGCGGCGGCATGGGGGAAATGCTCCTGCGTTCAAACTGTGTACGGGACAGGGTGTGTCAGGCGTGTGATTTTGCCGGGGAATGTATTGTGAGACGGATGATGTATCCCCAAATGGAAATTCGGCCGGATTTCATGCATCAGGGAGACAGTGTGGGCTATGTGATCGAGTGTGAGGACTACAGGGAGTACTATGAAGCCGGGAACAGGCTGGATTTCCAGTTGATTCTATTTGGAAAAAATATTGTATATTTTCACCAATATATGCAGGCTTTTGCATATCTGGGGATGGAGGGACTGGGAAAAAATAAAGCCAGGTTTTCTATTGCCTCAGTGACCAATTCCCAGTGTGAAAAATTGGTGGAAGGCAGTCGGATTTATAAAAGTAAATTTACGGTGCAGACACTGGAGGAATATGTGGAGTACCGTATGAGAGAAAAACGGCGGGAAGATGTCCTTTTGTTCCATACACCTCTGACGTTAAAATACCAGGGAAAAATGCAGGAAGATTTTCAACCGGAAGCAGTACTGGCGGCTGTTGCCAGAAGGCTTTATATGTTGGACTGCTTTGAAGGTATTGATACAGAAAAAGTAGATATTTCCGGTCATGTACCGGTTCTGATCGGCCAGCAGGTGCAAAAGATGGATATGGTGAGATATTCCTCAACCCACGATGGGAAGATCCGGCTGAAAGGCATCCGTGGCAGCGCATGGATCGAAACTCCGGATGAAATGGCGAGGATACTTTTGTATGCCGGGGAGCTGATGCATATAGGGAAAAATACAACTTTCGGTTTTGGGCGTTACAGCCTGATACCGGAGTGATATAATTGCAATGGATAAACGGATCTGTTGTAACTGTTTGGCACAGGTCGAAGCACCTGCTGCTGAGACCGTAAGAACATGATTCAGGTGTGCAAAAAGTCCATCGGCGAAGCCGATTATTAATGGCTTTTTGCATGTAACTGTGAAGGTACTGAACAGTTACGATCTGTTGTATAAAATGTACAAAAGAGGAGGAGGCCCATGGAGAAAAAATATGTACTGGCAATGTACGACGTGCGTGGGAAACAGGAGTACATTTTCAGAAGTGGAAAGCTGAAAGAAATCATCGGAGGTTCCTGTATCATACGGGATTGTTTTCGGACGTATTTGTATACAGCGGCGAAGGAATATCGGGATGGCAGGCCGGATGTGAATGGGCCGGAAGCGATTTATGTGTATGAAAAGAATGAGAGTTTTTCCGTGGAAGATTTCGAGTTCCGGCTGAGTGCTGATGGCGGTAAATATATTGGTGAAATGATCTATGACGGCGGCGGCAATCTTTACATGCTGTACAGGGACAGAGAAACCTGCATCGGTGTCAATAAGATTTTCAGCAGAAAGCTGTTGGAAGAAACTTATACATTAAACGTGTTGTGTACCTTTATAGAACTGGAAAACGGGTTTGCGGATTTTCGTTCTGACCAGAAAAGGATTTATGAAAAACATGAAAAGCTGGAGGCTGAGATATGCACTTTGCGCCCTGTGAATACTCTCCCTATTGTTCAGGTAGATTACAAAACGGCCATGCCTCTGACACAGAAAGTGCCGGTTCCCGGGGAATCCGGCCCTATGAAAAAAATAACAACAGAGAGATTCTGTAAATTAAAAAAATATGAGATGGTTTTGAGAGGAAACGAAGCTGCGTATGGAAACAAAATTCTGGATGAGATTGTTCATGAAAAAGGTGAAGACAGCCTGTTGGCAGTCATCTTTATCGACGGAAATTCCATGGGGGCAAAGGTGGCGGAATGCCTGAAAGGGAAAAGTCCGGATTACGAGACCAGCATCAATGAACTGCGCAGATTTTCGGCCAGGATTCAGAAAGAATATGTTGACGACAGAAAAGAGGCCATCGATACTGCCCTGCGGGAGAAAAACGGCGTGGGCGGGAAAGCTTCCCAAAGGCGCTTCGTGGTATATGCCGGGGACGAAATGAGTTTTATCTGTAAGGCCAGGGATGCTTTGGATACTGTGCGGGCCTATTTCAGGGATCTGCCGAAAGAGGACAGTGCCTGTGCCGGTATTGCTATTTTCCACAGTCACGCCCCGTACATAGAGGCTTATAGAATTGCGGAGGAATGCTGTGAGAGCGGCAAAGCATTCATGAAAAAAAGAGGAGAAAAAAATACCTGCTATATAGACTTTCATTATTGTCAAGGCGGCTTGGGCATGTCTCTGGATGTGATTAGGGAGAGAGAATCCGGCGGTATGCTGAGTAAACCCTGGCTGTGGAGGGACGCAGATAAAGAGATTGGAAAAGAAGCCCGGGAAAAAATCGTTTCTATGGAAAAAGTGGAACAGGTTGTGGCAGATTTGAACCGGCTGGGGAGCAGGACGAATGTGAAAGGCCTTGCAGAGGCGGCGAAATCGTCCCTGGCAGCATTTGATATGGAAATGAGCAGGATCAAGGCGCATCAGACCGAGGAGATACAAAAGAAGATCCAATATACTTTTGATGATCTTTCCGGTGAGGAACGGCGGAAACTGGTCTATGACATTGTGCTGGTCTATGATCTGTGGTTTAGAGAGGGGGAGAAGCATGAATAAAGTTCTGAAGATCACATTGCAGTCCGATTTGTGCGCCGGATCCGGTTTTGCGTATGCCGGAGTCATCGACAGCGATATCTCTTATAATAAAAACGGAATTCCATATATATCCGGCAGACGTATCAAGGGGTGTATGCGGGAGGCCGCGGAGCTGATCGGCGTAAAAGATAGCGACCGGCTGTTTGGAAAATGGGGCAGCCGGGATATGCGGGGAATAGTCATCGGCAATGCCTATCCGGAGCAATACAGGGATGTGTCCGGGGCTGTGGATGAGCTGCGGCGCAGCCAGGATGAAAGGATGTCATATTTGACGCCGGAAAATATATTGGAGTATTTTACTTCCGTGCGTGCCCAGACAGGCATGAAAGAGGGTGTGGCGGAAGACAATTCCCTCCGTTTCACCCGGGTGGTCGGCCAGTATGACAGAAGTTCGGGAAATGCGCTGGTGTTCTGCGCCCCTGTATTTTTTCCGGATGCGGATGCGGCAACGGAAGAAAAGCTGCAGAAAGCGGCTAAAGCCACCAGGCATATAGGGCTGCATCGGAACCGCGGTCTGGGAAATGTGAAGATGGAACTTGTGGACTGTGATGTGGAAGGAGACATTAACGGGGAAGCGGATTCTGCGGCACAGAAGGATACTGTTGGAACGGCAGGAAAGAAAAAAATCCGCTATTATGTGACGAATGTGGAACCTCTGCTTCTGAGCAGCGAACAGGATGATGTCACAGATAGCTATATCGGCGGCGGCAGGGTGCGGGGAGCTCTTGCGGGAGAATATTTGAAAAGAACCGGCTGCTCGGATCAGGATGAAGAGTTTACAAAGCTTTTTTTACAGGAAGGTACGATATTTTCTAATCTTACGCTGGTATCTGAAAAGGAGCGTCAGCCTCTGTATCCCGCGCCGTTATATCTGTGTAAACTAAAGAAGACAAAAGATATTGTCAATATTGCGGTAAAAGCGCCGGAAATCGAAGATGAAAAGAAAGATTACGGAAATCTTCCTAAAAAGATGAAAGGGGTTTGTGCGGCGGAAAGTAACGGTGTGTGGCTGATGCAGGAACCACAGACAGAGATTTTGTACCATCACAGGCGGCAGGGGGATACTAAACTGTATTTTCTGGAAGCTCTGAGTGAGGGGCAGACATTTTGTGGGGAGATCATAGTGGATGCCGGTTTAAGCGCCCTGACAGTGGACCTGCTGAAAAAGGCCCGGCTTCGCTTCGGTAAATCCCGCAGTGCCCAGTACGGTGGATGCCGTCTGGTCGGGGAACCTGTGGTGGAGGACAGTACGGGAATGGAGAAGAAAAGCTGCAGGAAAGGCACCAGGGTACTGGTAACGCTTCAAAGCGACGGAGCTTTCACAGACGGAGAAGGAAACTATACGGTAGAGTATCGAAAAGTCCGGGCGTTGATTGCTGCGGAGTTCAATAAAATGGCAGGGAAAAGGGTATTACAGGAGGATGATCATTTATACGGTATCCTGCAGGCCGGGATTGCAGCAGGATATAATACAAAGTGGAATCTTCAGAAACCGCAGTTTCCCGTTGTTCGGGCAGGGAGCGCTTTTGGTTTTGTGCTGGGTGCGGATCTGGAAGAATATCCGCCTTACATAGGGGAGCATCAGCTGGATGGTCGGGGAAAAATCACTGTTTTTGATCTGGACAGCGCACAATATTTTGTGGACAGCAAAAACAGAACCCTGGAGAATGAAAGCGGCCGGGAGAAAATTGCGAATCGGGAAGAAGAGCAGCTGCCTTCCTGTTTGCTGCCGATATACAGGCATATTGTTTTGAAAAAACTCTATGAGAAGCTGGAGTATGGTGCTTTGTCAAATGAGTGTAGCCTGAACATTCATCCTTCTGCTCTGGGGCGGTTGACGCTGATGCTTGGAGAGTCCGTCAATGAAAGCCAGGGAGACGGACAGGCGGCAGTGCGAACTTTCCAAAAACTTGCAGACAGGGTAGCGTCTGTCAAATCGAAAAGTACCCGGGAGGAAATGCAGAGGTTTTTGGGTGAGATCCTGGGAACCGACAGCTGTAAAGACTCCGGGGAAATGGCGTTTATTGGTCAGATCAGTAAAAAAATGTTAGAGATGGGCGGAAAAACCGGCAAAGATTGCCGGGAGGCTTTCGGGGAAGAAGGAGAGCAGATCATATTTGGGCTGTGGCCGCGTTATTTGCAGAGTGTGCTTAACTACCAGAAATACTGCATGAAACAGGGGGAGGAATGATTTGAAGAAAAAGTATTATAGATTTGAGATTCTGCTGACTTCGGCCCTGAGTGTGGGCAGCGGGGAAAATGTGGTAACAGATAAGGATATATTGAGAAACAGTGCGGGGCTTCCTTTTATACCGGGGAGTGCGGCGGCAGGATTGTTC
>DPJQ01000285.1:9228-10588 GCA_003542935.1 Lachnospiraceae bacterium
GTTCAGGGAAAACTTTATCCGCCGATACAGTTTTGAGAATACTGTCAGTCATGATGTGTCAGAGAGCGAAGCAAAAATATATTTTGGAAATATAGTGAAAGCTGACGGGACAGGCAGGAAGGCAGATGCCGAAGCCAGCAGAGTTATCACATATGATATTGTCCTCAGCCCGAAGGACAGTGGTGTGTATCGGGTATCCGAGCGTGATGGCGTGGGCCTGGACGAGTATAAGACGGCGATCCCGGGGGCGAAATATGATTTTGAGATTCTTGAGCCGGGAGTTCGTTTTGTGACTTATTTGGAGCAGGATATTCTGGCAGAAGGAGATCTGGATATAGGTGGATATATTCTGAAAGTCTGGAATTCGGAAGGGATTTCATTCGGTTTCAAGACAACCAGGGGACTGGGCAGGACGAAACTGCAGGCGGCCTGGACGGCGGAATTCGACCTGGAGAAGGATGTAGAAAAATGGTTGGATTTTGATATATATGGAGAATCTCCGGAATGGAAAAGGATGGGACTTGAGGATGCCGGGGCCGCTTCGGATCAGATTTCCATAGAAATGAAATTAAAGCAAAAGAGTGGTCTGTCTATTCGCCGGTATACTACTGCAGTCAGCAGTGAGGATGCGACGGAACCTGACTATGAGCAAGTATATGTTGTACGGAATGTGAATGGAAAACAGGAAAAATGCCCGGTCATTCCGGGAACTTCATGGAGCGGTGCTTTCCGGCATCATATGGAGTCGATCAAAAAGGGCTGCGCTGACCCGGTGTTCGGAAAAACGGATAAAAAGCAGAGATCACTGATTGTTTTTGGGGAAAGCGAACTGTCCGGAGCAAAAGAGAAGCTGATCACCAGAAATGCCATAGACCGGTTCACCAATGCCACGGTGGGCCATGCCCTGTATACGGAGCGTGCCTGTTTTTACGGAGATACACATCTGTCCATCCGTGTCAGCCGGAAAGTATCGGAGGAGTTCCTGAGGGTGCTCTGTATGGCCATACTGGATCTGCATCAGGGCATGCTTTCCCTGGGCGGCCTGACCGCAGTGGGGCGGGGGCTCTTTGAGATCAAGGAACTGTATGTAAATGGCAAACAGGTTCCGCTGGGAGATAACATGGGAACGGCTTATGACGGCTTGTGCAAAGCAGTGGGAGGTGGCAGATGATGGTGTCCTGGGAAGAATTTATGGCCAAAGAAGAGGTAAAAGGTTTTCAGTCGGGCTATCTGTATATGGTATGGACAGACAGGCAGCCCCTGATCGAAAAATGGCCTCTGGATGGGGAAAAACGAGATGAGCTGGCCGCGCATATGGATAAAGTCCTGGAGATCCGGCTTTTTGACAAAGAGTCGGAAT
>DPJQ01000285.1:10886-14161 GCA_003542935.1 Lachnospiraceae bacterium
TTGACAAAGAGTCGGAATACCGGTTATTCCGGACCGCCCTGGGCAGGACATTTTATGAGCGCCTGATCCGTGATGAAGGCCGTGACGTGATGGAGGAGCGGCAGTATCTGGATATTGACGGCACAAAAAGTGTTGTGGAGAACGGTATGACCCATGTGGTAGCCACCGGGGGCGGCAGCTATGATCTGCCTTTTGTCTGCGGGGAGGATGTGCGGATTATCATAAAGAATTATATATCGTATCATAAAGAAACGGGACAGGCTTATGTAGCTGATTTCCGTCTGGCCGGATTCGAGGGAGAGGAGGCAGGATATGACGCAATATAAACGGTGCGAGGATGTATTTTTTGTCAATCCCTATACTTTTGTAGATGTGGACCGGAAAACAAAGCAGGTGGAGGATGCGGAGGAAATTTACCAAAAGGAGAGTCTGCATACCGGTTATCTGGAGTGTAAGCTGGTGACAAGAACTCCGCTGGGGATCCCGGATGACGAGAAGAAACAGGTGGATGGCAATGGACATGCAAAATACCCCTTTTTCAGCGTATGCGACGGGGAACCGTTGATCCCGGGCAGTTCCATCCGGGGGGTGATCCGGAGCGTCTATGAAACAGTGTCCGATTCCTGTCTGTCTACCATGCAGGAAAATACCGGGTTGTCTTTTCGGGTGGAGAACAATAATGCTTATGAGCCTGGACTGCTGATCCGGGAAAATAACCAGTGGCAGTTGTACACTGCGGAAAGGTATCGAATTCCCTGTAAAAAGAAAAACTCGGATTTCAAGATGGAGATTAGGGACGGAAAACGTGTGATCACGTATGGAGGAAAAATATATCAGTATGGAGATCCGGTGTCATTTAAAATTGCAGGAATAAATGGTTATGGAAGAAGCAGCCGGCCAAGAGGGAACAGAGCCATATGTTCCATGCAGCCGGTTACGACTGGAGATGCATATGTCTATATTGGGGAAGCATTTTCGAATAAAAAGAGTGAGGGAGTTTTCAAAAAAAAGGAACGTTGCAGGATCAGTACAGGTCAGATAAACACGGCTTTGGAGCTTCTGGAAGAGAGTCTGAATGTTTACAGAAACAGATCTGTTAATAAAATATATCAGGAAAATCCGAAAAATAGCGAGAAAGGTCAGGGAATCTGGGAGATTCACACAGGTTATGCGGGTTTTGAGCGTGCGAAAAGGGCAGGGGTACTTCCTGTCTGGTATACCCGGAAAAATGGTCTTTTGCGTTTTTCCATGGCGGCTATCGGCAGGTTTTTCGCAAAAAAAACTCTGAATGATCTGGTGGGGAAAAAGGTTCCCTGTAAGGAGAGAGGGGAATTATGTGACGCTTGCAAGTTGTTTGGTATGACCGGCGGGAGGTCTATAGGGAGCAGAGTACGTTTTTCGGATGCGGAGTTTGTCGGGGATGAAAAAAAGGATGAGAGAATGACTTCGGCGACTTTGAAAGAACTGGCGTTGCCAAGATATTCTTATTTACCGTTTCATGTAAAAGGACGAAGTAGAGAAGTAAAGAGTTATGATGATCCAGGTGTAGAAATCAGAGGAAGAAAATTTTACTGGCACAATCTTAATCTTAAAATTGACGATGGACTGAAAATATACGAGACGAAAGAAAAAACTCAGAGAAATATAACTCTGGAGCTGGTAGAAGCAGGTAATGAATTTCGGTTTCGGGTATTTTACGACGGCATAAGCAGGGAACAGCTGGAGCAGCTGAAATGGGTGCTTACGCTGGGGGAAAACAGGGAGGACAGCAGACTCTGCCATAAAATCGGCCATGGTAAACCCCTGGGACTTGGTTCCTGCAAAATTGTCGTATTGTCAGAGGTTGAGCGAAGCACAGGCGTTGGAGAGGAACTGTCATATGGTATCACCTGTGAGACAGACAGAGCCAAACTGGCGGGAGAGATTGATGAAACCTGGAAAAAGAGGCAATCTTACAGGGGCTTGTTGAAAGTCTGTGATCTTGACGCGGTGAAGGGAGAAAAGGTAAAGTACCCCTATATCGAAACAGATGGAATGATAAAACAGGGGGAAAACGAAAATGATTACGCAAATCACCAATGGTTCAAAAGAAACAAGAAAGATATGCGGCAGTTGCCGGATGTTTTAGAAGAGGATCAACGATTGAATCCGTATGCGGTAAAAAGCGATATGAGGGGCAGCGATCATAGGAAGAATAGTAATACCAGACACCTTGGGAATAGTAGAAAATATGATGAAAGCAAAAATATCAGCAGAAACAGGAAAAAATATCAAAAACAGTAGGCGGCATTCCGAGTTTTGCTGCGCAAAAGCCGCCCCTCACTTTTGAATCATGTTCTCGCGGAATGCGCCCTAAAGGACTAGCTTTGCGTCGCAGCCAGTGCGCATTCCTGACCCATGAGAGGTAACAAAGATTCCGTTGTCGCTCGAGGATTTATGATTTTGGGGTTGTGTGCGGACATCGGATCTGATACAATAATATCATTGTAAATATGTCTAAATTGTGAATAGACATAGAAAGTATTAAAAAACGGTAGTTTTCAGAATATTCTGCGAATTACCTGCAAAAATGAGCCCAGGAGCCCTTTATTTATGCGGGTTCCTGAGGCATAGCGTAGAAATGAGAAAAGCCCGACTAAGGGCATTGACACTACCATCTATCTTTTCCTGGACTCTTGCAGTGTTCGTAGAAATGAGAAAAGCCCGACTAAGGGCATTGACACTATTCTTTATCAGGATATAAACCAATAGTGTTGAATGTGTAGAAATGAGAAAAGCCCGACTAAGGGCATTGACACCAAATGTAATGCTGAACATACGAGGAAGGATGCTTACTCTTGCAGATCTTAATACTCTATCCCGACCTGTTGTGTAGAAATGAGAAAAGCCCGACTAAGGGCATTGACACCATTTCAGAAAATACGTTTAACATTTCTTTGTCCTGTAGAAATGAGAAAAGCCCGACTAAGGGCATTGACACATCAATCTGTTCTCCTTCTTTCCCGCCGGATACCAATGTAGAAATGAGAAAAGCCCGACTAAGGGCATTGACACACGCCATTAATAAAATCTAATACGTCTTTGGTATCTGCGTAGAAATGAGAAAAGCCCGACTAAGGGCATTGACACACTCATTTCTCCAAAAATATTCATCATAGTTTCATTGTAGAAATGAGAAAAGCCCGACTAAGGGCATTGACACATTTCTTCATTTCTACTTCCTCCTTTATGGTTTTATGTAGAAATGAGAAAAGCCCGACTAAGGGCATTGACAC
>DPJQ01000083.1:0-304 GCA_003542935.1 Lachnospiraceae bacterium
ACAGCACCGTGACCGCCCACATCGCCGCCACACAGGGAAGCATGGTAAAGAACAGCCCGACACTCCATTTCAGCAGATAAATAGCCGGCAGCGTTTCCGTGATTCCCGCGTCATGTGTAGCGATTAGCCCCGCTGCCACAAAGGCGGCGAGAAATACAACCATTTCCATGAGCAGATAAAACACCGGGACGCAAAATTTAGCGGCGGCAAGGGCGTGGCGGCTGACGGGCAGGGCCAGCATCTTTCGTACACCGTTGTTTGCCGTTTCCCTCCCTGCGACCATCACGCAGACCACAATCATGCT
>DPJQ01000083.1:609-774 GCA_003542935.1 Lachnospiraceae bacterium
TCACGCAGACCACAATCATGCTGAGGGGAAGCAGGTAATAGGCATAGACCAGTCCGCTTTGAATGAACATGGCCGCCCAGGCGTTTGTATATTCCGGAGAAAAGTAACTGTGCAGGTTTGCCACGCCGGAAGCTACGACCAGCAGCGGGGCTATGAAGATCAGCG
>DPJQ01000083.1:1098-1390 GCA_003542935.1 Lachnospiraceae bacterium
GGGGCTATGAAGATCAGCGGGATGATCTTTCCCCGCCTGACTTTCATAAATTCTATTTTTAATAATTCTGTAAAATGCATATCCAAATACCTCCTCATTCATATCGCAGATTTTCAGCGGACCATAACCCGATAAAAAGGAAACCGGCCGTTTCCAACAGAGACAGGATGATGATCGTACGATCCGGCTGCGCGCTCATGGCAACGGCAGGTTTTAGCATAAGTACAAACGGGTGCAGCCAGAGCCATACCGGAGCCGGCACAGCCAGAGCCATGCCGCTCAAAAACCCGGC
>DPJQ01000083.1:1647-2239 GCA_003542935.1 Lachnospiraceae bacterium
AGCCATGCCGCTCAAAAACCCGGCCACCCCGATCCCCAGCGGCACCCACATATTCGGGAAGCGGGAAGCCGCAAAGACCATGGAAGACAGGACGGGCATGGACGTTATAAAAGAATATCCGGCAAAGGTCAGCAGTACATCAAGGTCAAAGGTGCCCGGCGGCAGATTGGCCATGCCTATTTTTGTGAGGGCCAGATACTGGAAACATACGGCGGTCAAAAGCATGACAGTCAGGAACAGAAATTTGCAGAGATACATATCGGAAATACGCACAGGCAGCAGGTACATTTTTTTGACGGCGTTTCCGCTAAATTCCATACCGTAGATCATACAGGCGGCGGCTACGATGCCAAACATATTCAGGATCGCGGTCATACCGTAAACCTGCGTGAGCAGCACGTCCATGGGTGCCATGGGCAGGTTGAGAAGGGTATCTTTTCTCAGAAAAAAAATGATAAAAGCATATAGTGCACCCAGGATACCGGGGACGGGTAGCAGCGGAATGACGCCGGTCCGCCTTTCTTTCCGAAGTTCAATAGCAAACATTTTTATTATTCGTTTCACAGCAGTGCCCTCTGCTTTCTGGCGGCGT
>DPJQ01000083.1:2538-10150 GCA_003542935.1 Lachnospiraceae bacterium
CCCTCATAGCTTTGCCCTCTGCTTTCTGGCGGCGTTGTCTTTTTCAATCATGGACAGGAAGAGATCCTCCAGATGATCCGCTGCGAAGCCGGATCGGGACGCGCTTTGCCGCAATTCCTCCAGACTGCCTTCAAACAGCAGACGGCCGTGGTTGAGGATGCCGATGCAGTCTGCCATCAGCTCGATTTCGGACAGCATGTGGGAAGAGATGAGGATCGTACAGCCATAGAGTCCGGGCAACGATCGGATCAGATGGCGGATCTCATGTATGCCGGAAGGATCCAGCCCGTTGGTGGGTTCGTCCAGGATCAAAATGGGCGGTCTGCCCAGCATGGCGCCGGCCAGCCCCAGCCGCTGTTTCATGCCCAGGGAGTATTTTTTTGCGGGAAGGCTGCCGAATTCCGAAAGACCCACAAGGGCCAATGCGTCGGTGACAGTGCTTTTGGGGAGCCCCAGAATACGGCGGATCACGTCCAGATTTTCCAGGCCGGTCAGATTGGCGTAATAGGAGGGGGACTCGATGAAAGAACCGATCTCCTTTAAAATGGAAAGCCGGTCCTCCGGAAACTGTTTTCCGTCAATGACGAAGCTGCCCTTTGTGGGGGCCGTCAGGCCCAACAGCATTTTCATGGTGGTGGATTTTCCGGCTCCGTTGGGGCCGAGGAAGCCGTAGATACTGCCTTTTGGGATATGCAGTGACAGGTCATCCACAGCGGAAAATGCTTTATACTGTTTTGTCAGATGTGTAGTGGTAATTATATAATCCATAATAATGTTTTAGCAACAGCCGGGATTAATAGGGCCGCTGCCGTCTCCTTTCTGCCTTTTATGGTAGCAGTCCGGTCTTACGATAACATTCCGGTAACCTTACATCTGTCTTACATTTTCGGAAACAGCGGAAAAAGATCCTCTTTCTGTGGTAGGATATACTGTGGTTGGATGTATTTATGGAGGGCATGAGCGATGCATGAAGAATATCTGTTAAACAAACGCATACTGCTGGTTGATGATGAGCAGGAGCTCTTAGACATGGTTTTATCTATTCTGGCCGAGTATGGTTTTAAAAATATGAGGACGGCAAAAAGTGTAAAAGAAGCCGTATGGGAGGCAGAAAGGTTCCGTCCGGAGATGGCCATACTGGATGTCATGCTTCCGGACGGGAACGGTTTTGATCTGATGGGGCGCTTGAAACACGGCGGCGATTATCCGGTCCTTTTTCTTACGGCCCGCGGCGAGAATGAGGACAAGTTTAAAGGTTTTGGCCTTGGAGCCGATGATTACATCGTAAAACCTTTTTTCCCCAGGGAGCTTTGCTTCCGCGTTATGGCGATTCTGCGCAGGAGCTACAGAGGGGAGGATCCTCTGGTGCGGCTGCAGGGCAGCCAGATTGATTTTTCCCGGGCGGAGGTTATAAAGGATCAAAAGCATATCCCATTGACGGCGAAAGAATATGAGATACTCAGTGCCCTATACCGCAATGCGGGGCGCATTGTCACGATTGATGCATTGTGTGAGGCTGCGTGGGGGGATAATCCTTTCGGATATGAAAATTCCCTGATGGCCCATATACGCCGGATCAGGGAAAAGATCGAGACCGCTCCCTCAAGACCGGTCTCGCTGGTCACGGTCAAGGGATTGGGCTACAGGTTGATCATGGAGGAAAAATAGCATGAAAAGTGTGCCGCGGCTGATACACCGTTTCGTCGGAATTTTACTGCTCAGTATTCTGCTGCTCGTTATTTTAAATGTAATATTTTGCGCTCTTGTCTTTATGAGAAACGTATCAAAAGATTCCGCCTGGGAGACGGCGGAACAGACAGCGGCAGCCCTGCGGATGACGGACGGGCATTATGTCCTTCCGGATTCTGCGGATGCCGGTCTGAAGGAACAGAAGATATGGGGTATCCTCATTGATGAGGATACCCATCGGGTGGTGTGGCAGACGGACGGTCTGCCGGATTCCGTTCCCCGGCAGTATACTCTGGCCGATATCGCGGAGCTGACCCGCGGCTACGTGGACGGCTACCCTGCATTTACCGGGAAAGCGGAAAACGGATTACTGGTACTGGGCTATCCGAAGGACAGCTATTGGAAACATACACGGGCAAACTGGGATTATCGCTTTATTGCGAATCTGCCCCGGAATTTATCTATGGGCCTGGCCGTCAATGTGATCCTGATCTTTCTGATCTATGTCGCTGCCAACGCAGGGCTGCTGCGTTCCGTCCGGCCGATAGCGGACGGTATTCAGGAACTGTCGCGGGGCGTCCCGGTTCATATTGTGGAAAAGGGTGTACTTTCTGAACTGGCAGAAAATATCAACGTAACGTCGGAGCTTCTGCAGGAACAGGCCAAGCGGCTGCGGAAGAGGGAAACGGCAAGGGCCAATTGGATTGCGGGCGTTTCCCACGATATAAGGACGCCCCTGTCCATGGTCATGGGGTATGCAGAACAGTTGAGAAATTCGGAAGATATTTTGGAAGCGGGGAGAAAAAAGGCCGCTGCCATAGTGAGACAGAGCGGGCGGATCCGGAGTCTGGTCAATGACCTCAACCTTGCTTCAAGGCTGGAGTATACGATGCAGCCGTTGATGAAGAAACGGGAAAATGCGGTGGCTGTCGTACGTCAGGTCGTTGTAGACTTTATGAACCTGGATATCACGGACAGATTTCCGATAGAATGGAAGACAGACGACGGCCTGTCGGTCTGTTTGGTCGATGCAGATAAAGAATTGTTGAAAAGGGCTGTTTCCAACCTGATCCAGAACAGCATAAACCACAATGAAGACGGATGCGGGATCTATGTGGCCGTCTGCGAGGATGGAGAGAACTGCAGAATCCGTGTGGAGGACAACGGTGCGGGAGTCACGGATGAGCAGATCGCCAGGCTCAATCGGGCGCCCCATTATATGGAATGTGGTACGGAAACGGACGGACAGCGGCATGGACTGGGGCTTTTGATTGTGAAGCAGATCATAAACGGGCATGGAGGGCAGGTTTCCATAGATCACAGTGTATATGGCGGTTTTAAAGCCGTGTTGACTATACCGAAGTCAAATACTCCATTGTAAAGGCAGGGTATCCCGGACAGGATCACACATATGCCATCAAAAGGGGATTTCAGAGCCGTTATTTATGTTTATCCAGCCACGTCCGTACAAGTTTGATGACCAGATAGACGATGGACCACAGGATCATGAAATGGATCAGGATCTCGGTGGTTTCACCCATGCCCGTGCTGGAGGGGGTCAGCTCCGTCTTCGGTTTTTTCGGCTCGATCGGTTGAAAATCCGAACCGGCATTTTCGATGGCCGGTGATTTTGAGCCGGTATCAGCGGTACCCGCCGCCATGACCGGATGAAATGTAAACAGAACGGACAGAATTATGGCCAGGAAAAAAAGCAGGCCTGGAAACAGGTTTCTTTTGTATTTCATATACATAGATCTCCTTGCAATAGGATAAGTTTTAAGTAGATCGGCATTCCTACGACTCCAATGCAAAATCGGTATGAAATGCTTACGCTATCGGTTCAGTTTATCCGCCTTACAGAAAATAATAAATCCGATCACGAACAGTACCGCCAGGACTGCCACCCCCGCATTGGGGATACCGGTTGCCTGGGCGATAATACCCACCAGTGTGGCCCCCATGAAAGAGGCTCCTTTGCCGAAAATATCGTAGATGCCGAAATATTCGCCGGATTTTTCCGAGGGGATGATTTTGGCAAAGTAGGAGCGGGACAGGGCCTGGATTGCGCCCTGGAACATGCCCACCAGGACGGCCAGAAGCCAGAATTCCCACTGTTTATCCAGCTGGATCGCGAAGAGGGCGATACCGATGTAGGCGACAATGCAGATCCGCAGCAGCCGGGAAGTCTCATATCTTTTGGACAATGCGGAAAAGACCAGTGCACAGGGGAATGCCACCAGCTGAGTCACCAGCAGGGCCAGCAAAAGCCCCTGCGTGTCAAAGCCCAGAGAGCTGCCGTAGGCCGTGGCCATGTCGATGATTGTATAGACGCCGTCGATGAAAAAGAAGAAAGCCAGCAGGAACAGGAAAATATGTTTTTGCTGCCGTATGTCCTTGAGCGTAGCGGCCAGGCGGGTGAAACTGCTGCGCACAGGGCGGTCAGGCAGCCGGACAAAATTTTCCTGCCGGTAAGTTTTTAACAGCGGCAGCGTGGCGGCCAGCCACCAGGCGGCGTTCAGCAAAAAGGCCAGGGTCATAGCCATATGGGTGGACAGGCCAAGCTGTCCGCCGAACAGCACCAGAACCAGGGAGAGGATAAAAGGAATGCAGCTTCCCAGATAGCCCCAGGCATATCCGTGGGAGGAGACTGTGTCCATCCGCTCCGTGGTGGTGATGTCCACCAGCATGGAATCATAGAAAATCAGGCTGGCATTGTAGCCGATCCTGGCGATCACAAAGACGATCAGAAACAGGAACCAGGAACGGGGGACGGACAGAACAGCGCAGCCGATCGCGCCCACTGCCATGCTGGCGGCAAATAACGGCTTTTTAAAACCCTGGGTATCGGCGACAGTACCCAGCACCGGACCGATCAGTGCCACGATGACGGTGGCGGCGGAGGCGGCATAACCCCAGAAGGCCAAATAATCCACCGGAGAGATTCCGGCGTTCTCGGCCAGAGTGTTAAAGTAGATCGGAATGATGGTGGCGACCAGAAGAACAAAAGCGGAATTGCCCACGTCATAGAGGATCCAGTATTTTTCCAATTTGTTTAGCTTCATCTTTTTTATCAAAGTCCTCCCTGTCAGGTGTTTGGCATCCGCAGCGAAGTATCGCCTGTGATCGGTGCATTACTCGAAATTTCGGTCGAACCGTTTATTGAGTTCCGTGCCGTTTTGCAGGCTGTCGTCAAAGCTTCGGATCATGTCAACGGCCGGCTGTATGGAATGGTAGAAAAGTCGCAGAAGCTCTTCGTTGCTTTTCACACATTTAGGATTGTCATTGGGCTGGTTCATCAGTCCCTTCCAGGTGGCATGACGGCCGCTCAGGTGCATGGCAGCGTTGATGAGCCTGTTTTTTATGGGGCCGGGTGCGGTAAAGAGCCCTTTGACAATCCGCATGTCCAGCAGGGCCCGTTTGATGATCTGAGGCGTGAGCCCGTCGTAGAAGGGGCAGATGGCCATGGCCGTGGTATCATCCGTGGGAATCAGACGGGCCGTGGCAAAGGCCAGGGGATGCTCCTGATCCAGACGAAGCAGTTTTTTCTCAAACTCTTCCTCAATCTCCAGATGCTGCACCCCGCTCTTTACGATCCACTCTCCCACGAAAGGATGGCACTCGCTGTCCAGAATAAAATGACAGATGAATCCCAGCAGATAGGCGTATTCCGGTGAGTGGCGGCCGTATTTTTTGACGGTATCAAGGGCCTTCGTGAAAAACGGATAGGCGGAAGCCGCATGCATACCAGTGCCGATCCGGATGACTTTATTGACTGTATAGGGCCGATAATAAAAAAGAATGTCCGGCCCCTGTAAACCGATGGCGTATTGTGTATAGTGTTCCCGAATGATTTGTTTTAATTCACCGTCCATTTTTCGGGCGACTTTGCCGCCGAAACGGTGATGCGCGTAAAATGCAGGCATGATATCCCTCCGTAAGTCGTTCATCTATAAATAATCATTATGTGCAAAAGGCCGCGCGTGTGCCGCGGTTCCACATATTTACTATAAGAGTTTGCAGGCAAAAAGTAAACAGGAAATTGAAGTAACTGCTTCGGCAGACCGGAAAGTTACGGACAAATGCAGATGGCAGGCCCTGTGTTGTGTCACCGCAGCCAGGGAAAATATTGACAACAGACCAAAGAATTGCTATGGTTACTATGGTTTTTCGCTCAGAAAAGAAATCGTTATACCGATTGTTTTATCCGTGAAAAGTTCACGCAACAGGGGAACAAAACCCTGACTGGCCGTCGGGGATATGGCCCACAGATAGACTGTATTTATAGAAAGGAAGAGATATCCATGGATATACTTGCGAAACTGACAGAGGAATTACAGATCAAACGCTGGCAGACGGAGGCGGCGGTGAACCTGATCGATGAGGGCAATACAATTCCGTTTATAGCGCGATACAGAAAAGAAAAGACAGGTTCCCTGAATGACGAGACGCTGCGGAACTTAAATGAGCGTCTGGCCTATCTGCGAAATCTGGAAGAGAAAAAAACTCAGGCCATTTCCGCCATCGAGGAGCAGGGGAAGCTGACGGAAGAATTAAAAGCGGCCATTGAAAAAGCGGAGACCATGGTGGCCGTGGAGGACCTGTACAGGCCTTTCCGTCCCAAGCGCAGGACACGGGCGCTGATCGCCCGGGAAAAGGGACTGGAGCCTCTGGCCAAGCTGGCGCTTTCCCAGAAAACCGGCGATCTGGAAACGGCCGCGGCTGCCTATATCTCGGAAGAAAAGGGTGTGGCGACTGCCCGGGAGGCTTTGGACGGAGCTTCCGATATACTGGCGGAGCAGGTGTCCGACGATGCGGATGTGCGTGCCCAGCTCCGTAAGCTGACCATGCGGGAAGGGCTTCTGACCACGGAGGCGAAGGACGAGAAAGTTCAATCCGTCTATGAGATGTACTATCATTTTGAGGAGCCGGTGGCGAAACTGGCCGGACATCGGGTGCTGGCCATTAACCGGGGCGAGAAGGAAAAAATGCTGACCGTGCGTCTGGATGCCCCGGTGGAACGGATCCAGGAGTGGCTGAAACGGCGGTATATCCGGAAAAACGAGCCGAATACCACCGCGTTTCTGACAGAGATGCTGGTGGACAGCTATCAGCGGCTGATCGCTCCGGCCATTGAGCGGGATATCCGGAATGAGCTCACGGAGAAAGCCGAGGACGGAGCTATCCATGTGTTTGGCAAAAATCTGAACCAGCTGCTGATGCAGCCTCCCATTGCGGGGGAGGTGGTACTGGGCTGGGATCCCGCTTTCCGCACGGGCTGTAAACTGGCTGTGGTGGATCCCACGGGGAAAGTGCTGGACACCACGGTCATCTATCCTACGGCACCCACAACCCCGGCGAAGATCGCCGCCGCCAAGGACACGCTGAAAAAACTTATCCGCAAATATCACATCACCTTGATCTCCCTGGGGAACGGCACGGCTTCCCGTGAGTCTGAGGCAGTGATCGTGGAGCTTTTGAAAGAAATTCCCGAGAAGGTGGCCTACGTAATCACCAATGAGGCGGGGGCCAGCGTTTACTCGGCCAGCAAGCTGGCTACCGAGGAATTTCCCCAGTTTGACGTGGGACAGAGAAGCGCTGCCTCCATCGCCCGCCGGGTGCAGGATCCCCTGGCGGAGCTGGTGAAGATCGATCCGAAGGCTATCGGCGTGGGCCAGTACCAGCACGATATGAACCAGAAAAAACTGGGGGACGCCCTGGAGGGCGTGGTGGAGGACTGTGTAAACCAGGTGGGTGTGGATCTGAATACGGCCTCGGCTTCCCTGCTGGAATACATATCCGGTGTGTCAAAACCGGTAGCAAAAAATATCGTAGCCTACCGGGAGGCCAACGGGCGGTTCATGAGCCGGAAGGAGCTTCTGAAAGTGCCGAAACTGGGACCGAAAGCCTTTGAGCAGTGCGCCGG
>DPJQ01000129.1 GCA_003542935.1 Lachnospiraceae bacterium
TGTAGTTAATGAGCAAATACTAACTATGTCAGAGGATATGTTTGCCTTTGATGAAAGTAAGAGATCAGCTTTTATGAACCGGGTTTTTAAGAATTTCAGAAGTCAGGCTAAAGCCTCAGTGGAGCTGTATTGTCAAAAACAGGAAGAGGAAATTCGCGGCAGATTGGAGGAAATTGATTGTGACGATGAGATCAGGGAAAAAATTGTGGGGGGTTATGTAACTCATGAATGTCAGACATTACGGGAGAGGATAGATTGGCAGACCCGCAATAAAGCTGTTGGAGAAATATACCGTATCAATAATGAAAATCTGGAATATTTGCGGAGTGCAGAATGCCGGGGTGATGAGTTTTATGGTCATCGGGTGGGCTTATATTTGAAGTGTGTGATGGAGGAATACTGTGCGTTGCCGTATATGGAAAGAGAGAAAATTTTTTTTAAGGAGTCCTATGATAAAGTGAAAAGTGCGATCCGTTCCCATGCAGTGTTAAAAATATGCATGGCGGATGGCAGGCGGTTTTATATTTATCCTTATAAACTGATCGAGGATATGCTTTCGACGCGCTGCTATCTTGTCGGATATTCAAAGGAGGCAGCATCTGCTGCAAAAGAAAAGAAAATGGTGTCTTTGCGTGTCCCAAGGTTAAAGAGCATTCAGCTTTTGGAGAGGAGATGCCGTTTGACGGAGAGGGAGATTTTGGATCTGGAAAAAACAATCGCTGTGCGCACTGTTCAGTTTCTGGTGGGGGAAGAAGAGGAAATACGTGTTTATTTGACGGATGAGGGGATCAGGCAGTATGAACGACAAATGTATTTACGCCCCATAAAGGATCTGGATGCGTCGACGGAGCACGAATATGTTTTTCACTGTACTCCGGTACAAGCAGAATATTATTTTTTTAAATTTGGAGCAGAGGCAAGGATTCTCAAGCCGGAAAATTTGAAAAAGCGTTTTGCCAGGAAATATGAAGCAGCTGTGATTGCCTACAGGGAAACTTAGTTGGAGGTTTCATATGCCCGGGAGATCCTATGTTTCAGGTTACACAAGAGAAAGGAGAAGATATATATGAAAATTTTGTTCTCACCGGTAGGGATGACAGACCCTATTTCCAATTACCATGACGGCGCACTGCTGCATATCTGCCGCTATTACAGGCCGGATGTTGTTTATCTCTACTATTCCCAGGAGATATGCAAAATTGAACGGGAGGACGACCGCTACCGCTACTGTCTGGAACGGCTTCAGGAGAAACTGGGTATTCGCTTTGAGATCAGGGTAATCCGCCGTGAAGATCTGGTGGATGTGCATGTGTTTGACTTTTTCATGAAAGAATTCCGGGAGATTTTACAGGAAATCCGGCGATGCTATCCGGAAGATGAACTGTTGCTGAATGTTTCGTCAGGAACCCCGGCCATGAAAAGTGCGTTGGAGAAAATGGCCGTTTTGCTGGAAGACCGGATGATTCCGATACAGGTCAGCACGCCCCGCAAAAGCAGCAACGTCCATCATGAGGAAAGAGAGGCCTATGATAAAGAATTTTACTGGGAAATGAATGAGGACAACGAGGAGGGCAGTGAAAATCGCTGTACGGAGTTTACAAGCAATAACTTTTTTTATGAGATTCAGAAGGGGATAGCCAGAAAACATATACAGGCGTATGACTATGTGGCGGCCAGAGAAATTGCCCGACGGATCGGGATCCTGGATCCCCGCTGTATGGCGGCCATACAGGGTGCATGCGACCGGATGAAGCTGGATTACCAGGCGGCGGAGAAAAAATTTAATCTGGCGGGATTTTCGGGGATTCCGGTTAAAAAGGGTCGGATGGCAGATATCGTGGAGTATTATCTGTGGCTTTCAATCAAAGTAAAGAGAGAAGAATATGCTGATTTTCTGAGAGGGATCACACCGTTATTGGTGGACGTTTTTGAATCGGTTTTGCGGAAACAGTGTGGGATCGAACTCCCGTCATTGACCTATGAGGACAGTAAGAAAAGGATAAGAGGGTGGAGCGAAGGGAAACTGAGGAAGCATCCGGAAATCCTGGAAACGTTGAAGTACAAATATAAAGAAAAGGGCGGTTTTCGGATGGGGCCGGTAAATTCGGATTCTCTGAATGCTCTGCTGCAGGCGTATTGTAATGATGAGGCCACACGGAGGAATGCAGATCTGATCAGGGGAGTGGAAGAGACAATCCGTAATATGGCAGCCCACCAGATCATTGCCATCACGAAAACGCGCATTCAGGATCTGACCGGTGAGGATCCGGAGAGCATCCTGCGTGCCCTGCGGGGGTTGATCCTGGTATTTTTCAATGGGGACAGAGATATCCTGGTGCATTCCTATGAGAGGATGAATGAGAATTTAATAGCACTTTTGTGATTTCACCCCGCAGACAGCTCTGTACTGTCTGCGGAGCGGTTTGATTTCGGCTTTTATTAAGTAAGAAAGTAATCGAACTTACACCACACCCTGAGCCAGCATAGCGTTCGCAACTTTCTCGAAACCGGCGATGTTGGCTCCGGCCACGTAGTTGCCTTCCATGTCATAGCGTTTGGCGGCGTCGTCGATATTGTGGTAGATGTTCACCATGATATCTTTCAGCTTCGCATCCACTTCCTCAAAGCTCCAGCTCAGACGCTCGGAATTCTGGGTCATCTCCAGGGCCGATGTGGCTACGCCGCCGGCATTGGAGGCTTTGCCGCAGATGAACCATACGCCGTTGTCCTGAAGATATTTGGTAGCGTCCAGGGTGGTGGGCATATTGGCACCCTCGCATACGGCTTTGCAGCCATTCTCCACCAGCATCTTGGCATCCTCCAAAAACAGCTCGTTCTGGGTTGCGCAGGGAAGGGCGATATCGCACTTGATCTGCCATACGCCGCGGCCTTCATGGTACTGGGCGCTGGGCCTTGCGGCGGCGTACTCGGTCAGGCGGGCACGGCGCACTTCTTTGATCTCCTTGAGCAGGGATACGTCGATACCCTGGGAATCGTAGATCCAGCCGGTGGAATCGGATACGGTGACCACCTTTGCGCCCATCTGCTGAGCTTTCTCTGTGGCATATATGGCTACGTTGCCGGAACCGGATACACAGCAGATTTTGCCCTTCATGGATTCGCCGTGGCACTTCATCAGCTCCTCGGTGATGTAGAGCAGGCCGTAACCGGTAGCCTCTGTACGGGCCAGGGAGCCGCCGAAGCTTAAGCCCTTGCCGGTCAGCACGCCCTCATAGCTGCCGCGGATCTTTTTGTACTGGCCGAACATATAGCCGATCTCCCGGGCGCCTGTGCCGATATCGCCGGCGGGAACGTCCACATCGGCGCCGATGTATTTGCACAGCTCTGTCATGAAGCTCTGGCAGAAAGCCATCACCTCGCGGTCGGATTTGCCCTTGGGATCAAAATCGGAACCGCCCTTGCCGCCGCCAATGGGCAGGCCGGTCAGGGAATTTTTGAAAATCTGCTCAAAGCCCAGGAATTTGATGATACCCAGGTTTACAGACGGATGAAGGCGCAGGCCTCCTTTGTAGGGCCCGATGGCGTTGTTGAACTGTACGCGGTAGCCGGTGTTTACCTGCACCTGGCCTTTGTCGTCCACCCACGGTACGCGGAATTTAAACTGCCTGTCCGGCTCGGTCAGGCGCTCTAACAGGGCTTCTTTGCGGTATGTCTCTTCGTTTGCGTCGATCACGGGACGCAGGGACTCCAGCACTTCCTCCGCTGCCTGGAGAAACTCCGGCTCGGAGGCATTTTTCTCTTTGACTCTTGCGAGTACTTCGTCTACATAGCTCATTGTCATAATCTCCCTTTTGTAAAGTGTTTTTTTCGTCGCACAATAGTTTAATACAAAATGTGTGGGGATGCAAGATTTTTCTTTATCATGCTAAAAGATTAAATCAGCGGAGACGGCGGTTATTTTTGCGTGGAAAGGCCGTGGGTGTTGTGGTAGAATATAATTCAGGGTTTTAACCGGAGTATCGGTATACTTTAAAATAATGGAGATAAATATGCAGGAATTACACATACTGACTAAACAGAATGTATCCCCTGTGCTGGTAGCGGGGGTGGAGGAATTTCGGAGGAAATATCCTGCCGCAAAGGAGGACAGAAAGCGGATCCTGGAGCCTGCGATGCCTTTTTACGGCAGGGAGATCCTGGAGATGGCCATTGCGGGGATTTTAGAGGGGGAGAATCTGCTTCTCACCGGGCCAAAAGCCACAGGGAAGAATGTGCTGGCGGAGAATCTGGCCTGGATCTTCGGGCGGCCTTCCTACAATGTCTCTTTCCATGTCAATACGGGGAGTGCGGAGCTGGTGGGCACGGACACTTTCCGCAATAACCAGGTGGAGCTGCGCAAGGGGAGCGTCAGCCTGTGCGCAGAACAGGGAGGCTTCGCTATCCTTGACGAGATCAATATGGCAAAAAATGAGGCCGTGTCGGTGCTTCATGCGGCGCTGGATGACCGGCGGTACATGGATATCCCCGGCTACGACCGGATCTATCTGCATGACGCCGCGCGGTTTATCGCCACGATGAACCATGGATACGCCGGAACCCGGGAGTTGAACGAGGCCCTGGTGTCCCGTTTTATGGTGATCGATATGCCGAAACAGTCTGAAGACAGTCTGAGGAAAATTCTCGAGAAAAATTTCCCCGATACAAAGCCCGGGATTCTGGAACAGTTCATCGGCGTATTTCTCGATCTTCAGGAGAAAGCGGAGAACGGGGAGATATCCACGAAGGCCCTGGATCTGCGGGGGATGATCGCGGCCCTCGGCGCAGTACGCTGCGGCCTTGATCCGGCGGCGGCCATGCGCATGGGCATTGTGAATAAATGCTTTGATTCCTTTGAGCGTGATATTGTCAACGACGTGGTGTCGCTGCGGATCCCGGAAGAGTGGAAAACAGGAGATATTTTCTTGTGAAAGGATGTTTGACGCTGCAGAGGACAGATCAAGGGACAGGCAGACGGGGTTTTTGGGAAGGCATGGCAGGGACGATGGGTCTGCGCGAGAGCAGCGGACAGTCGGTGAAGGGAAGTGGGAATTTTGCCTCATGACAGCAGGATGAAAACGGATGCCGCTGATTATGTCAGCGAATATCAGATGGAGATCGAAAACCGCATACGGAATGTGGTCTGGACGGTCTGCGGCGATTACACCATGGAGGCCCGGCCTGACCTGGATAAGTACAGAAAGGCACCGGATATCGCTCTGTATGATGCGGTGAAACAGGGCGCCTTCGCCCGGTACTTTGACCGGGAGGCCGTCAGCCTGTATCTGGTCAAGAAGGTATATCTCGGAGCCGATGAGGGGCAGCTTCTTAATATTTCCCAGATGTGTATGGAGGCAGCCGTGGGCAGCCGGATCATTTTGGACTTTCCGGGCAGCCGCCGTCTGCGGCGGAGGGCTTTCACAGAGGAGCTGGCGGCAGACCGGGAGAAGATGGCGGCCCGCCGTGTCGGCCAGATCAAGATTGCATGGATGGAACGGGCGCTGGACGGTTCGGATGATCACCGGTCCGACGAAGATCCCTACCTTGCCGAGCTTGCCGATCTGGAGGATATCACGGAGACGGAAGATCTGATCGCCGGGATCGACTATCTCTATAACCACTGGATCGACCCGTCCTTTGTCACCCGCTGCGGCAATCTGCGCCAGGTGCTGGCCGTGACTATAGAGGAGATGCAGGAGTTTGACTGGCGTGACTTTCTCTCGGAAGAGATGGTGGAAGAGAATCTGGATCAGCTTCTGGAAAAGATGAGCCGGGAGATGGTGGCGGCCCCGATGCAGCCCGAGGAAGAGGAGGGCGAAGAGGGCGGGCCGACGGTGCGGAAGATCACCTATGTAACCCAGGAGGATTTCGAGAAAGTTTACAGTTACATCGAGCGGAATTTCGGCAGGACGTATCTGACTCCCCTTGAGGAAAAACAGCGGAATTACCGATTTTGCAAGGGGATCCACGGTGACTGCGGCCTGTACTATACGAAAGGAATACTGCAGAGCGCGGTGTGCCGCAATTACCAGTACGAGTATGCGAGAAAGCAGATGAGTAAGAACCGTTTTACTTACTACGACTGCCACCGGGCGGTGAAGCAGAACATCCAGGCCCTGACAGATATGTTCCGGAAGACGCTGACTATACGGGACGAGACCCTGCAGGTGCCCTCGGATTACGGCTCTTTCGTTCCTGTCAGGGCCTGGCGGGCGGGGCGGGTACGGGATCCCCGGCTCTTTGTGCGGGAGCAGAAACAGGAGCAGAAGGATTTTGTGGTGGACATTCTGATCGATGCCAGCGGCTCCCAGCGCCCCCGCCAGGAGCGGGTGGTGCTGCAGGCCTATATTCTGATGGAGGCTTTGAGCAACGTGGGGATTCCCCATCGGGTGACGGGCTTTTGCACATTTTGGGATTACACCATCCTGCAGCAGTACAGGGACTATGATGACGGCCGCAGTGAGAATGAGCGGATCTTTGAGTTTACCACATCGTCCAACAACCGGGACGGGCTGGCCATCCGTGCCATAGCCGATGACTTATTAAAGCGGGGAGAGGAGAAAAAGATTTTGCTGGTCTTGAGCGACGGCCGTCCCTATGACGTGATCGCTAACCGTCCCAATGCCCGCAATCCTCAGCCCTACCGGGGCGGCTATGCCATACGGGATACGGCCATGGAGATCCGCAGGCTGCGGAATGTGGGGGTGTCGGTTCTGGGTATTTTTGCCGGAGAAGAGAAAGATCTGGCCGCCGAGAAAAAGATATTTGGCAAAGATTTTGCCTATATCAAAGACATCGGTCATTTTTTCAAAGTGACAGGGCGGTATCTGCTGCGCCAGATGGAGGAATAATGGCGTCAGGGAAGGGAGAAGCGAATGAAAAAAATGACACGGAAAGATGTTCCTTTTCATATTACCCGTTCTTTTCTGACGGACGGTCTCTGCGTCCTTCTGGGAACCGCCGTGCTGGCCGTTTCTATCCGCGCCGTATTTGATCCCATGAGTATGGTCACGGGCGGGTTCAGCGGTATCGCCATTTTGGCGTCTTTTATAAGCGGCGGCCGTATTCCGCTGTGGCTGACGAATCTGGTTTTGAATGCGCCGTTGTTTCTCATTGCATGGCAGCAGAAGGAGTGGGGGCTTTTGCGCCAGTCTCTCCTGGGAGCGGCGGCCCTGACGGTCTGGCTGAAAGTTATTCCCGAGATTCCGTTTATATACGGTGACTGGTTTCTGGCTTCGGTCTGTGGCGGTGTGATTATGGGGGTTTCCATGTTTCTGATTTTGCGGGTGGGTGCTACTTCCGGCGGTACGGATATGCTGGCCATGCTGCTGCACAAAAAACTGTTGCGGGGGATTTCGGTGGCCAGGATCCTGCAATGGATCGACGCGGTCATAGTAATCAGCGGTGTCCTGCTGGTGGGATGGAAGCCCACTCTCTATGCGGTGATTGCCGTTGTCATCTCCGCCTGGGTCACGGATCATCTGCTGATGGGGCAGCATTTTTCCAAATCTGTGCTGGTGGTCTCGGATCAGGCGAAGGCTATTGCCGGGAAGGTCATGGCCGAGATGGACCGGGGAGTCACAGGCCTGCAGGGCCAGGGCATGTATACGGGCAGTGACCGGCTGGTGCTGCTGTGTGTGGTGGACAGGCGGCAGATCGTGGCGCTCAAAAGCCTGGTTTTTGCCATAGATCCGGCGGCTTTTATGATTACCATGGATGCGGCGGAGGTGTTTGGCGAGGGGTTTCTGCAGGAAAAGCATTGAATCCGACAGGAAACAAAAAATATTGAGGAAATGTTAAAAAATATTACATTTTCTCTTCCTTTTTTTACGAAGATATATTACAATCAGATTTGAGAGAAGAGGGTTATCGACAACTGTGAAAACGTCAAATAGATACGACAGGAGATATAGGGGGAGCAAAATATGTTAGCAGTACAGACGTTGCAGGAAAATCTGGACGGGATCAAGGGGATCTCGAAGAATGACTACTATATAGCCGATTCAAGGGGGATCGTGCTGGCTGCGACGGGGGATGCGGTCTTTGACAGCCAGAGCCTCCGCGTTTTTCTGGACTCTCAGGCGGACAGCCAGGTGGTAGGCGAATACTATTATTTCAAAGTTCATAATGAAGAATATCAGCCCGAATATGTGCTGATCGTGGGCGGGAGTACGGATCCCTACATGCTGGGCCAGCTGGCCGTATTCCAGCTCCGGAATCTTTTAAAGGCCAGCCAGGAGCGGTTTGACAAGGACAGCTTCTATAAAAATCTGCTTTTGGATAATTTTTTGCTGGTGGATGTATTTAACCGGGCCAAGAAATTGCATATAGAGATGAAGATCCGCCGGGTGGTATTC
>DPJQ01000037.1 GCA_003542935.1 Lachnospiraceae bacterium
TGTTGCATCAGGGTATTTTTCTTTTAGCTGCTCAACCGCTTTATCAGCAGAACCTTGCGAGCTTGCGGTCAGGATTACCGTAGCACCTTCCTTCAAAAATTTGTCTGCGGTAGCGTAACCAATGCCACGGCTGCCTCCGGTGATAATTGCAACTTTATCTTTCAGTCTCATAAGAGTACCTCCTTGAGTTTTTGTACTCGTATTATAACCTGTTTCGGTGGTACTCTCCGTGATAAAATCACATTTTTCCAAGAAGGAATGATAGAAAAATCATCACCGTGCATAAATAAAAAAGTCACAGTCACGCTCCGATTTGAAGTGTAGACTGTGGTTTTTTATTTTACAGGTTCTGCACTTTCAGCCATCTTGATGATTTCGGAATCATCAAGTTTGCTTGGAGTGTATTCCAGAACATAAGTGACTTCCGGAGAATAAGTCCAACAGAGAAATGCCGTGTCATCTTTCTTGTAAAGAGCGCCCGGCCAATCCTGAATCATCATTTCCTCACAACTGTCCATACTGTCAACAGGGAAAAGCAAACCCAGGGCTTCCGTATGTAATCCGGTGATTTCTTCCGGGTCTCCTTCGTAAAATGTGGTTTTAAGGACGTGTTTCAAAATTTGTTGACAAAATAAATAGGCAACCCCTATAGTATATGTTAAAATAGAGTCACCAAAACACCCAACACACACAAGGAGGTTGCCTATGTATCTCTATTTTAACGCATATTTTATGAGGTGTAAATAATAAAGCTGCAACAAAATTAACAAATGTTACCCGCTTTGTCATCGGCTGTACCGCTTTATCCCAGTTTCCTGTCTCAAAAATCGCTGACCAATTCCAGGTATCCCGAAATTATGTTTATATCCTGCGGGACCATATTTCCCGGTTGCTCCATGGCATGGGGCAGACCTTTTCCCCGGGTATGGATAGTTTTTGCGAAATCTTTGCCCCGGATACCCAGGTCCTTGTTACGAATAACCATTTCTTTGAAAAAATGGTCGTTTCCCTGGCCCTTGATGGCTTTGCTTCGGAGGAAGGCATCCAGCGGATCCTTAAAAATAATTTCGGGAAGCACTTTTCTATCGGTAAGATCAGCCAGATCCTGAACCGGGCGGCTGACCATGCGGCGGAATTTGACGCTTCCATAGATCTTTCTGGGATTCGTCAGGGTGCAAATGATGAGATCTTCCAGTGCGGGATTCCTGTCCTGACAGGAATAGACCCTGTTTCTACTTATATTTATCTTCTTCAGCAGGAGAAGGACCGTTCGGCACCAACCTGGCAGGCTGCTATGGAAACCTGCAAAGCCAGGAATCTGAACCTGGAGGTATCCATCAGTGATTGTGGGGCAGGCCTCCTGTCCGGTATCCCCAAAGCCTTCCCGGATGTCATGATCCAGCCGGATCTGTTCCACTGGCTGATGGAACTGGGAAAAGAAATCTCTTCCCAGGAGAGGAAAGCCTATTCCCTGCTTTCAGACTATTATCAGTATGAGGATGCTCTGAACGGCCAAAGGCTTCATGAAAAAACATTCCAAAAGCTGCTCGCTGTGGAGGAAAAGCTGCTCCCGGCCCTGGACCGCTGTGATACTCTCCTGATCCTCTATGAATGGCTCAAGGAAATGACCCGCTGCAATGGATATGACCGCGGGGATGTGGCAGCCCTGTGCGGCTGGATTCTTGAGCGGATGGAGGAAACAGCGGGGGAATCCAGCGGCCGTCTGTCCCAGGCATTGTCGAAAACCCGGAAAAATCTGCCGGGTATTTTGGTATACCTGGAAAGAATAGAAAAAGCACTCCGGGATTACGCCCTGGAACATGGTTATCCAGGGGAAGCCTTTGTCCTGCTGTACAAACTGCCGGGATACGGTTTCGGGACCGAGAAATACCGGGCAGCAGACAGGAGGCTCCGCCATATGCTAAAGAACGCATATGCGGACAGTTATCGGAAAGTGCAGGAGATCCTGGACGGGGTAAAGCGTGCCAGCAGCCTAGTAGAGAACTTAAACGGAAGACTGAGGCCATACATGAATCTAAAGCGGATGGTGCCGGAAAAATTTTTAACGCTGTTGAAAGTGTACTTCAATACGAAAAGATACCGGAGGTCACGGAAAGCGGACCGGGTAGGGAAAAGTCCCTTAGAACTGCTGACCGGACAGAAACACGAAGATTTCTATGACATTGTATGTGGAAGATAACTTTCAAAAAGGGGTTAAAAAATGATAGGGATACTTTGCGCTTTTTTCGGGAACAGCGATAGTGTTAACTAAAATGTACTGCTTTTGAAACACGCCAAAAAACCTCCCATTTTATCGTGAAATGCGAGATAATAGAATTAGCCACAAAACTATTTTTTCGCACCAGATAAAAGAGAGGAGGTTTTACCATGAAGGAAGAATAAAAACTACAAGGAAAGAGGGAAGGGAACGCCTGGGGCAGTTGAACCTTGCGTGTGAACTGGCCAGGCTGATCCGTCATTTTTTCCCAGACCTGCTGCCTATGATAAAAGAGCTGCCAGACCACAGGAACCAAAGCTATGTTACTTACCCCGCGGCGGTACTTCTTATGACACGTATCCTTTCTTCTATATTTTAT